>JBAXLX010000115.1:0-9687 GCA_037134595.1 Pseudomonadota bacterium | reverse complement strand
CGTCTTGAGCAAACTACGCTCTGACATATCTAGCGGTTTTTCGTGCATCATGTCCCCGTGTCTTGAGCGAACCGCATGGCATTCCCGCACCGCAGCGTCAATGGGCCGCTTGTCTTTGCGCAGGCGGGAAAGCGGGGTAAGCTTAACGCCTGATTGGTTTTGCGCGGCAATGCGCTGAAAGGAAAGCCCATGCACATCGCGTTGCGCGCCCGACCCAAAGCGCGCCGATAAGCGCGGTTTTGGTCAAAGCCCTGCGGCTTTGGGGCCTGCAGTGTTACACCGCTCCGCTGGTCGCCGCGCGCAAAAACCGCTTTGCCAGCTTGGCCTGTCAGATGGCAGAAGGCGTGTTAAACCCTTAAGTCAATTTTGAAAGAGTCGTCCGCCAAGCTGATTTGGGCAAGCCACACCACGGGAAAAGTGTGATAAGGGATGCAGATGCAGCATGCTTGACAGACCCTTTGGCACCGCTAGGGGCAGGTTTGTGGCGTCACGCAAGCTGTTGTGGAGGTTTGTTCACCAAGTGTCACATCGCCGTTGCAGAAACTGCCTAAGACCTTGGCAAAAAGATCGGCCGTGCTGCGACGGAACCGCGCCAGGGCGACGTTATAACAACCAAGCGCCAAGGGCGCGCCGGAAGGGGACGATCAGATGAGACTGCACCCAGCCGATTTTCTGCCTGCGGGCGCTTTGATCACGCCGGACCCAAGCCCCCATCCCGCGCGGCATTTTCCGGTGTTGTTCCTGTCAGACCTGCATCTGGGGTCGCGGGCCTGCCGCGATGATCTGCTGTTGTCGTTCTTGCAGGCCCATACGGCTGATGTGATTTATCTGGTTGGCGATATCATTGACACATGGCTGCCCTTGGGCGTGCATTGGACAGCGGCGCAGCAACAGGTGCTGGCGATCTTGTTTGACCGCGCACGTCACGGGGTGCGGCTGGTTTTTACCCCCGGCAACCACGACGCTTTCTTTCGCCGCTTTATCGGGCAGGCGATGCTGGGCGTGGAAATTCACGACCGCGTCTTGCACAAAGCCGCCGATGGCCGCCGCTATCTGGTGGTGCACGGCGATGAGACGGATCTGTTTGACGCCAAATTCCCCAAACTCTCGCGCCTGTCAACGCGCATAGACAGCGGCGTGCGCGGGCTGATCGGCTGGATCAATGCCCGCCGCCAGCGCCGGGGGCTGCCCAAATCAAATCTGGCCGAGCGGCTGGTCAAACGCTTTAACGACATGATCCGCGCTTGCGATGCCTTTGAAGAGCGTTTGTCGGATGTGGCCCGCCAGCATGAAGCCGATGGCATCATCTGCGGCCATTTTCACAAGCCCGCCCTGCATGCCGATCACGGCGTGGAATATGCCAACTGCGGCGACTGGGTGGAAAACGCCACCGCCTTGGCCGAAACGGCGGGCGGGCGGCTTGTGCTGATCGATTGGGCCGCGCATGGCGCTGAAAATGCTGGCGCCCCGCGGCTTCCTCTGGAAATGGCCGCCAACCCGGTGCATATGGGCTTTGCACAATCCGCGCAAAGCTAAGCGGGCGGCGCGGGATTTTGGCAAGGGCGTGACTATGGGCTTGGCCCTTCTTTTGGAACTGTTCATCGCGGTTTGCCTTGCCGTGCAAGGCGCAGGCCTAGGCTTGGCGCTGGCGGCTTTGTGGCGCAAGCCTGCGGGCGGACCTGCGGTCTTGCCGCCTGTCACGGTGTTGCGCCCAATCTGCGGGATCGAGAATTTTCTGGAAGAGACGCTTCAAACCACCTTTCGTCTGGATTACCCGCGCTTTGAGCTGATCTTTTGCGCAGCCGACCCCGCCGACCCTGCCGTGGCGCTGGTGCAAAAGCTGATGGCGCGGCACCCGTCGGTTGCGGCGCGGGTTTTGACCGGCGATGACAGGGTGTCTGGCAACCCCAAGCTGAACAATCTGGTCAAAGGCTGGCAGGCGGCGCGCTACGACCATATTTTGATGTCAGACAGCAATGTGATCTTGCCGCCTGACGCGCTGCGCCGTTGCATGGCCGAATTTACGCCGCAGACGGGGCTGGTGTCTTCTCCGCCCATCGGCATTCGGCCGGACGGGTTTTGGGGCCGTGTGGAATGCGCGTTTTTGAACACCTTTCAGGCACGCTGGCAAATGGCGGCCTCGCGGTTGGGGCAGGGCTATGCGCAGGGCAAGATGCTGTTTTGGGATCGCCGCGTGCTAGAGGCCGCGGGCGGCATCGCCGTGCTGGGGCGCGAGATGGCTGAGGATGTCGCCTCGACCAAAACCGTGCGCGCGCAGGGTAAGGTGGTGCGCTTGCCTGCGAAGTTTTTCGCCCAACCGATCGGGGCGCGGCAAGGTTTGGTGGTCTGGCGGCGTCAGGTACGGTGGGCCAAGGTGCGCCGCTTGGGCTTTCTGGCGCTGTTTTTGCCAGAGCTGCTGGCGGGCGCAGCCTTGCCCTTTGTGGCCCTGCTAACGCTGGTCGCCATGGGCGCGCCGCTGTGGTGGGTTCCGGCCTTTTTGGGGCTGTGGTACGGGGCCGAGTATCTTTTGGCCGCCGCGGGCGATTGGCCCCGCGCCCCTGCCGATCTCGCAGCTTGGCTAACGCGCGATGCCTTACTGCCCGCCCTGTGGTTTGCCGCGTGGCGCGGTAATTCCTTTGAATGGCGCGGCAATGCCATGACCGCCGCCGAAATCGCCGCCCCCAAGGACAAGCCCTGATGGCGCAAGATACTGCTTTGGCGCTGATGCAGGCCCACGGCCTGTGGCTGGTCGGCCCGATGGCTGTGATCGAGGGCCCGATTGTGACGGTGATTGCGGCCTATCTTGCCAAGCTGGGCTATATGCAGATTTTCGCGGTTTATGCGGTCTGCGTGCTGGGCGATCTGATCGGCGATGCGATGTATTACTGGATCGGCCGCCTAGGCCCCGCCCTTTTGCCCGAGCCTTGGTTGACCCGTCTGGGCATGACGCAGGCGCGCAAACTGTCGCTTGAGGGGCATTTTGCCAGCAAGGGCGGCAGGACGATCCTGTTCGGCAAATGGACGCATTCGGCGGGCTTGCCGATCATGCTGGCCTCGGGTGCGGCGCGGATGAACTTTTCGGCCTATATGGGTTATAATCTGCTGGGCACCCTGCCCAAGACGGCCCTGTTCACGCTGGTCGGCTGGTTCATCGGATCGGCCTATGCGGCGGTGGATACGTGGATCTGGCGCATCTCGCTGGGGTTGGTTGTGGGGCTGGCGGTGGTGCTTTTGGCGATCTGGCAGCGCAGACGGCCATGAAACTGACGTGCGTCATCCCCGCCTATAACGAACAGGCCCGCATCGGCGCGGTGCTTGCGGCTGTGCTGGGGCATCCGCTGATCGACGACGTGCTGGTGGTGGATGACGGGTCGCGCGATGGCACCTCTGCCGTGGTGCGCGGCTTTGCTCAGGCGCGGCTGATCACCTTGGCGCAAAACGGCGGCAAAACGGCGGCCTTGGCGCGGGGTTTTGCCGAGACGCAGTCCGAGGTGATCTTGCTGATCGACGCAGATTTGGTGGGCCTGTCGCCTGCCCATCTGACGGCGCTGATTGCGCCGGTGATGCAGGGGCGTGCCGCCATGTCGATCTCGCTGCGCGACAATGCTCCGGCCCTGTGGCGCTGGATCGGGCTGGATTATATCTCGGGTGAGCGGGCGATCCGGCGCGATTTGCTGGTGGGGCAGGAAGAGGCTTTGCGACGCCTGCCGAAGTTTGGCTTTGAGGTGTTTTTGAATGGCTTGATCCTGAAATCCCGTGCGCCTTTGGCGGTGGTACGGCTTCCGGGGGTGAAAAGCCCGCTGAAATCGGCGAAATACGGGTTTTGGACCGGGGTTTGGGGCGATGTCTTGATGCTGGGCGACCTGATGCGCGCCGTCCCGCCGTTCGGGTTGATCCGGCAGATTGTGGGCATGCGCCGCTTGCGGGTATAAAGCGGGTGCGGCAAGACTGTGGCAGGGCCTTTGCGCTGCAATCGGCGCGGATTGTATTGGAACGGTCTTGACCCAAAGCGCGGGCAGGTTAGGATCACCGCGAATTTACGATCCAGTTTTTGACCCAAGGCAGTTTTTTGACGATGAAATTGACCCTGACCAAGGCGCAAGCCGACCTGCTGCAACGTTTGAAAATCACCAAATATCACGGCGCGGCCTTTGCGCCTTACCCTGCGGGGGCGGTCGTCGCGGTTCGACCTGGCAGCATCGTGGAGGCCTTCACCCGTCATCCACCGGGCAAACTGATGCAGATGGGCGCCTTTAGCTATGCCAACGACAACCCGTTTGACAAAGGGCTGCTGCAGGTGGGGCGCTATGGCAGCGTGGCCATCGGGTTGCGCGTCTTGGAAGGGCACCACCCGCTGGAGGCGGTGACCACGGGGAAGTATTTCTACGGTCCGTTTTATAAGGCGGGCAATATCCCGGACGACTATGTGTACCGCGCCAAGACAGAGCCGATCGCGCAGACTTACGGGCCGATTGACGTGGGCCACGATGTCTGGATCAGCGCGCATTGCACCATTAAGGCGGGGGTCCGCATTGGGCACGGCGCGGTGATTGCGGGCGGGGCGAACGTGGTCAAGGATGTCGAACCCTATGCCATTGTCGGGGGCAATCCGGCCAAGCGCATCCGCTTTCGCCATACGCCCAAACTGCGCGCCCGACTTTTGGCGCTGGCGTGGTGGGATATCTCGCCGCGCATTCTGCGGGATTTGAACATGCAAGACCCGCCGGATTTCTGTACCCGATTAGAGCGGATGCGGGCAGAGGGCGAGCTGATCCCCTTCACCCCCGCCAAGGTGCAGGTGACACAAACGGGTCAATTCGAGGTGATCGACGAGGGCAGCGCTTAGGCGCGCGCAGACCTAAGCCTTCACCCGCGCCCCTGTTGGGTCATAAAGCGGATCGAGGGTCGCGGTGCAGGGCACGCGCTCGGCGGCCACCTCAAGCTCCCAAACCCCGCTGGCCAGATAGGCGGCGTCCACGCCCGCGCGGCGCACATAGCCCATGCCGACCGGATGCCCCAGCGTATGGCCAAACCCGCCCGACGACAGCCAGCCCACCCGCTCGCCGTTGCGATAGATCGTCTCGCGCCCAAGCAAGATCACCTCGGGGTCGGCCACGCTAAACGTCGCCAAACGCTTCTTCACGCCGCCCGCGATCTGGGCCGCAATCGCCTCGCGGCCGCGAAAGTTCAGGCCGGATTTCATCTTGACCGCCCAAAGCAGCCCTGCTTCCACTGGGGTATGATCCGGCCCAATGTCAGAGCCCCAAGCGCGGTAGCCCTTTTCCAGCCGCAGCGTTTCAATGGCGCGGTAGCCGGCATTGACCAGCCCCAGATCGTGGCCTGCGGCCATCAGCGCCTCGTAAACTGTCACGGCCATTTCGCTGGGCAGATGCAATTCCCAGCCCAATTCGCCCACATAGGTCACCCGCAGCGCCAGCACGGGGCAGCGTGCAAGCGAGATGCGCTGCGCGCGGCCAAAGGGGAAGCCCGCGTTAGACAGGTCATCATCGCAGACCCGCGCCAAGACCGCCCGCGCCTGCGGCCCCATCAAGCTCAGCACCGAAAAGGCCGAGGTGACATCGACCAATTGCACATCGCCGCACAGGGTCTTGGTGATCCAATGCGCGTCATGCGTGGCAAAGCCGGTGCCGGTGGTGATGTAGAACTCATCTTGCGCCACACGCGCTACGGTCACATCCGCCTCGATCCCGCCACGGTCGTTGAGCATCTGGGTATAGGTCAGGCTGCCCACGGGCCGATCGACATTGCCTGCCGCGATCCAGTTCAGCGCCTTGGCGGCATCTGGGCCTTTGACGGTGAATTTGGCGAAAGACGATTGGTCGATCAGCACCGCCCCCCCCCGCGCGGCGAGATGCTCGCGCTTGACCGCGTCAAACCAGCCGGGGCGTTGATAGGAGTAGCGGTCTTTGGGGTCTTCACCGTGCGCTGCAAACCAATTCGGCCGCTCCCATCCCAGCTTTTCGCCAAAGCACGCCCCTGCCGCTTTCAGATGCGCATACAGCGGCGAGCGGCGGGTGGGGCGGGCCGAGGTCATCTCTTCTGACGGCCAAGCGATGGTGTAGTGTTTGCCGTAAGCCTCGACCGTGCGGTCGCGCACATACTCCAGCGAGCGGTGCACCCCGCCAAAGCGGCGGATATCGACGGGCCACAGGTCATAGGGCGCTTCGCCCTTGGCCACCCATTCCGCCAAAGCCATCCCCGCCCCCCCGCCCGAGGCGATGCCAAAGGCGTTAAACCCCGCGCCGATAAAGCAATTGGCCAATTCCGGCGCTTCGCCCAAGATGAAATTGCCATCTGGGGTAAAGCTTTCCGGCCCGTTGAGCAGTTGTTTGACCCCCGCCTTGGCCAAGGCGGGCACGCGGGCAATGGCACTGTCCATGAACTGTTCGTAATGGTCCCAGTCGGGGGTCAGGGTTTCAAAATGAAAGCCCGCCGGAATGCCGCCTTGGGCCCATAATTTCGGATTTGGCTCATAGCCACCCCAGACGAGCCCGCCGACCTCTTCTTTCCAATAGGTCAGCCGGTCGGGGTCGCGCAGCGTGGGCAGGGTGCTGGTGACACCGGCGATCGCCTCGGTGATCATATATTGGTGTTCGACCGACACCAGCGGCACGTTGACCCCCACGGTCGCCGCCAGATCGCGTGTCCATTGGCCGGCGCAGATCACGACCTTTTCGCACTGGATGGTACCAAAGGGCGTTTGCACCCCTGTGATGCGGCCATCTTCCACCACAATCCGCGTGACAGGCGTGTCTTCGAAGATCTTCACCCCCGCCATCCGCGCGCCGCGTGCAAGGCTTTGGGTGATGTCGGACGGATTGGCCTGCCCGTCGGTCGGCAAATAGGCCGCGCCGACCAGATCGTCGATGGTCATCAAGGGCCACAGGTCTTGCGCCTCTTTCGGGGTCAAAAGGTGCATCTCCAGGCCAAAGGAATGGGCGGTGGTGGCTTGGCGTTTTACTTCCGTCCACCGCTCGGCGTTGCAGGCCAATCGCAGCCCGCCGTTCATCTTCCAGCCGGTTTGCAGGCCCGTCTCGGCCTCTAGCCGTTTGTAAAGGTCTACCGAATAGCCGAGCAACTGGGTGATATTGGCGCTGGTGCGCAACTGGCCGACAAGACCTGCGGCATGAAACGTGGTGCCTGAGGTCAGCTTTTTGCGTTCCAGCAGGACGGTGTCGGTCCATCCCAGCTTGCCCAAGTGGTAGGCGGTTGAACAGCCGACGATGCCCCCGCCAATGATGACGGCTTTGGCGGTGGTGGGTAGGTCCATGATATCCTCAAACGTGGCGCAGGGCGTCTTGCGCCAAGCGGTAGGTGGACAGGGTCGCGGCGGTATAGGCCGCGAAATCAAAGTCTAGCGTGGAATGCAGTTCCGACACCATGGACCAAAGCGCCTCACGCAGGGCGGCGGCGGCTTTCATCGCCAGATAGCGCCGCCAAAGGCTGGCATCGAGCGCGCCGAAATAGGTTTTCAGCATCCGTTCCTCTTGCGCGGAGGACAGGGCAGCGTTGCCGGCCAGCCCGCCCAGATCGAACAGCGGTGATCCCCAGCCCGCATAGTCCCAATCCACCAGCCACATCCGGCGGCCATCGTGCAGGAAATTGGCGGGCAACAGGTCGTTATGGCCAAAGACCATGTCAATCGGGCCGACAGCGCGTTCCAACGTTGCAGCCTCGGCCAGCAGGTCCGGCAGACTTGCCGCGTGCGCGCTGCCCCCCACCTGCAATGTGCGCGCATAATCTCGGATGACATGGAACACCCAAAAGGTCAGGCTAGGCCCCTTCAAATGGCGCGGAATGTCGCGGTGCACGCGGGCCACAAGGCCCAAGGCCTGATCCAACAGCTCATCCTGCCGCAGATCACCCGCAGCCATCGTGCGCCCGTCGATATAGTCGATCACCAAGGCCCCTGCCTCATGGTGCAAGATCGCAGGCGAGATCCCTGCCGCAAAGGCCGCTTGGCTGGCGGCAAGTTCGTTAAAGCGCAAGATGTGATGGACCGCAATGTCATCGCCCACCCGCACCACAGCGCGCTTCTCCCCGTCTTGCACCAGAAAATTGTGGTTGGTGATGCCACCGCCCAAAGGCGCGGCGCTGATCGGCCCGCGCCAGCACGACAGGGATTTAACCTTTTCCAGCGGTGTCATGGTGGCCCCTTTTGGCGGCATTTGGGCGTGGGTTAGGGGTGAAGTCAACGCCCCGCTTCTTCATCTTGGCACAAATACTCTAGGGGGGTCCGGGGGCCTACAGCCCCCGGCTTGGGCGTAAAGCTCAGCGTTGCAAAATCAAACCCGCGGCCGAGAAATGGCGCGGAAAGAAGGCGGCGGCACATTCGTGCACGGTGGCTTGGCCCTCTTCGATTGTGTAATCGGGGGTCGTGGTGATCATATCCAGCCAGACCCCTTGGATTGTCACCCGCAGCACCCGCGCCACACGGGCGGGGTCGCCGCTATAGCCGCCCTGCGCCAAAAGCTGGCCGCAAATCTGCGCGATGCGCGCGTTATAGGCCGCATCATTGGCGCCGCATTGTGCCTGATACAGAGGGCGGCTTTGCGCCTCGCCCCAAAAACTGCACCATGCGGAGAGGCGGGTTTGGGTGCAAATGGCGGGGTCAAAATCGGCCAGCAGCAGGGCGGACAGTTGGGCGGCAGGATCGGGGCCTGCGCGGTGCAGATAGGCTTGCCAGTTGGTGCGGTATTGCTCGGCCAGTAAGGCCAAGGTTTCCGACAGAAGCTTTTCCTTGGTGTCAAAGTGGAAATTGACCAAGCCATGGCTTAGGCCAGCGGTGCGGGCCACTTCGGTCAGGGTGGTGCGGGCGTAGCCGCGCAGGGCGAGGGTTTCGATCGTCGCCTCGATCAGTTGCGCACGGCGGGTGTCGCGGCTCATCTTGCGCGGAAGGGGGTCGGGCTGGGCTAGGGTCATGGGGCCTCCGGTTGGGGCACAGTAGTGCAACGGGTGGCGCAGAAAACAGCAAAGTTGCACGGGCACCCCGCCTAAGGCGTTTTTGATTGACAGGCCAGTCAAAATCTTGCGAGGCTTGGCCCACCCCACCCTGCGGAGGCCGCGATGAACGATCTGCCCTTTCACACCCTGCCCGTGCCCACCCAGTGGGATCGCCGCGGCCTTCCCGCGTGGACCTATCACAGCGCCGAACTGTTCGAACTGGAAAAGCGCCATGTGTTCTTGAACCACTGGCAGCTTGCGGGCCATGTCTGCGACATTCCGGCAGCGGGCGATTGGCTGGCCTTTGATATGCTGGGCGAGCGCGGCTTGGTGATGCGCGGGCAAGACGGGGTGGTGCGGGCCTTTCACAACCTGTGCCGCCATCGCGGCGCGCGGGTGGTGGACGGGGCGCAGGGCCATTGCAAGGGGGCGATGGTGTGCCCCTTTCACGGCTGGGTTTATAACACCGACGGCACCCTGCGCGGGGCCGCCGCCCCCACCAGTTTCGGCGCGATGGACCGCAGCGAATTTGGCCTCAGACCCATCGAGCTAGAGATTTTCCACGGCTTTTTGTTCCTGCGCTTCCACCCCGGCCCGCAGCCTGCGGTGGCGACCTTGCTGGCCTTGGTGGAGCGCGACTTTGTCGCCTATGATCTGGAAAACCTGCTGCCCGTTCCGGTGCCCGACTGGTCAACCGACCTTCCCGTCAATTGGAAATCGGTG
>JBAXLX010000114.1:0-9690 GCA_037134595.1 Pseudomonadota bacterium | reverse complement strand
GATGATCGATGCCGCCCTCGCCCAAGACCGCCGCCGCCTGCTGCGCCTTTTGCAAGGCGCTGGCGGCCAAAGGCGTCAGCTGCCGCGATAGGTGGAATAGCCAAAGCCCGACAGCAACAGCGGCACATGGTAGTGCGACCCCTCATCACTGATGCCAAAGCGAATTGGCACCTGATCCAGGAACAACACCGCCCCGCTGACCTGCCCGCTGGCGCGCAGATAGTCGCCTGCGAAAAACATCAGCTCATAGCTGCCCGCCTGAAACTCCGCCCCCTTCAACAGGGGTGCCTCGGTGCGGCCATCGGCATTGGTCACGGCCTCAGCCACCTGCACCGCGCCACTTTGCGTCAACCGAGACAGCACAATCCTGATCCCCGCCGCCGGAACCCCGCGGCCCGTATCCAAAACATGGGTCGTCAGCCATCCATCCGCCATCACAGCCTCCTTTTTGCATCACTTTGCGGCATTGGCCTGCCGCCTGCACCCGTTCCATCACACAAAGCACTTTCCGGCTTTATTTGATATTCCCTTGCGATGATCGCGCCTAAGGTAACTTGCAGCCTTTGAGGGTCCAGATGCAACGCTATCCCAGAGATTTCCGTGGCCACGGGGCCACCCCGCCTGACGCCCAATGGCCAAACGGCGCGAAAATCGCCATTTCCTTGGTGCTGAATTACGAAGAAGGTGGCGAAAACAACATTCTGCACGGCGATGGCCAGTCAGAAGCCTTCCTGTCCGACATCGCCGGTGCCGCCCCTTGGGCAGGCCAGCGCCATTGGAACATGGAATCGATCTACGACTACGGGGCCCGCGCAGGCTTTTGGCGGCTGCACCGCTTGTTCACCGGCATGGACATTCCCGTCACGATCTACGGCGTGTCAACCGCTTTGGCGCGCAACCCGGAACAAGTCGCCGCCATGAAAGACGCCGGGTGGGAGATTGCCAGCCACGGCCTGAAATGGGTCGACCACCGCGATATGCCCGCCGATGAAGAACGCCGCCAGATCGCCGAATCGATCCGCCTGCACACCGAAGTGGTAGGGCAAGCGCCGCGTGGCTGGTACACGGGCCGTTGTTCGGTCAACACGGTCGATCTAACCGCCGAAACCGGCCAATTCGACTGGATTTCTGACACCTATGACGACGATCTACCCTATTGGCGCGAGGTTGGCGCGCGCGATCAGCTGATCATCCCCTACACGCTCGAAGCCAACGACATGCGCTTTGCCACTGCGCCTGGCTATATCGAGGGCGAGCAGTTCTTCACCTATCTGCGCGACACGTTCGACACGCTTTATGCCGAGGGCCAAGCAGGGTCGGCCAAGATGTTCTCGGTCGGCCTGCATTGCCGCCTGATCGGCCGTCCGGGCAAGATCGCAGGCCTCAAGCGGTTTTTGGACTATGCGCGCGCCCATGACGGCGTCTGGTTCGCCCGCCGGATTCAGATCGCCCAGCACTGGGCCGCCACCCACCCGCACCAGCGCCATGAGCGGCCCTCGCAGATGGAGCGTGCCCGTTTTGTCGCCCGCTTTGGCGGCATCTTCGAACACTCCGCTTGGATCGCCGAACGCGCCTTTGATCTGGAACTCGGCCCAGCCCATGACAGCGCCGTGGGCCTGCACAACGCCTTGGCGCGGATGTTCCGTTCTGCCACAGCGGCCGAGCGTTTGGGCGTTCTGCAAGCCCACCCCGATCTGGCCGGAAAACTCGCCGCAGCCAAACGCCTGACGCCTGAAAGCACCGCCGAACAGGCCGCCGCCGCCCTAGACGCGCTAACCGACGCCGAGCGCCAAACCTTCCAAGACCTCAACGCCGCCTATGTTGCCAAACACGGCTTTCCCTTCATCATCGCCGTGCGCGACAACACCAAGGCGTCGATCCTGCAGGCCTTCCACACCCGCCTGTCCAACGACACCGCGACCGAATTCGCCACCGCCTGCGCCCAAGTCGAACGCATCGCGGCGCTGCGCCTTAAGGACATACTGCCATGACACGCTACGCCGCCCCGCAAGACGGCTTGCCGCCGCAAACCACCCTTCACACCGGACGCGCCATCTTTACCGAGGCTTACGCCGTCATCCCCCGCGGCGTGATGACCCAAATCGTCACCTCGGTTCTGCCGGGCTGGAACGACACCCGCGCCTGGATCATCGCCCGCCCCCTCAGCGGCTTTTCGGAAACCTTCGCGCAATTGATCCTAGAGATCGCGCACGGCGGCGGCTCCACCACCCCCGAACCCGATGCAGGCGTGCAAAGCGTGCTGTTTGTCACCGACGGCACCCTGACCCTCACGTTCCAAGGCCAAACCCACACCCTGACCGCAGGCGGCTACGCCTATCTGCCCCCGGGCCTAGACTGGCACCTGCACGCCACGGGCCAAGCCCCCGCCCGCCTGCACTGGATCCGCAAACTTTACGAACCCGCCCCCGGTTGGCCGGTGCCCGACGCCTTTGTGACCAACGAGTCGCTCATCCAACCCAACCCCATGCCCGACACCCAAGGCCGCTGGGCCACCACCCGCTTTGTCGAGAATGACGACCTGCGCCATGATATGCAGGTCAATATCGTCACCTTCCAACCCGGCGGCGTGATCCCGTTCGAAGAAACCCATGTCATGGAACACGGGCTTTACGTGCTGGAAGGCAAAGCCGTCTACAAACTGAACTCTGATTGGGTCGAGGTCGAGGCCGGCGATTTCATGTGGCTGCGCGCCTTTTGCCCGCAAGCCTGCTACGCCGCAGGCCCGGGGCCGTTCCGCTACTTGCTGTACAAAGACATCAACCGCCACCCCAAACTGCGCGGCGTGGGGGCCTTTGGGCGGTAAGCAGACGCTGAGTGCAACCCAACGCCTCATCCAGCGCCACTTTTAGCCGAAAAGGTAGCCTTCCTGTGTAATGACACTCGGCCCCTAGGGTGGAGGCGCAAGCCGAGGGGCATTGTGCCGGAAACCGCTGTCAAAAATCGGCGAAGTAACTTGCAGTCTTATATTCTTCGATGGGTTCGGTTGAAAATCAACACGAGCCTAGCAAGCGAGATTTTGTGTCTCCCTAACCTGCTTATCGACGTTCACTAGACGATCGAAGCGCGCCCATGACTCTTGGTTTTCGATCAGACCTTTAAGGTGTTCGATCTCATTGAAAATTCTCTCTATTCTTCCGTCTAGGCCCTCTAGTTGCTCTGACAAAATTTTAATCGTTTCGATCAACGATGCTTCACGCTGCTTAGCCATTTTTGACGAAGCTCCGGGTGTTGGAATGGTTCGTCCATTGTCACGCGATACCTCAAGCCAGTCGTCGATAGCTTGCTGAACATTTGAGACGGCTTCTTCCGGAGTTTCGCCATCAGACATGCAGCCATGAAGGTCGGGGACCAGCGCAGCAAAGCCTCCGCCTTCATCGTCCGACAGTTTTATCACCACAATAGCATAATCCATCATTCGCCTTCCTTCGCACTCATGTGACTAGCTGACAGAGTGACCAGCTTCCTGATGTAGATGGCCTTTATGGGCCTCCTCGCAGGTACGCTCAGTGCCCCACGCAGCTTCTCGCTATACACAATGTAGTGGCTACCGCTCGTCGGATACCGACACTCTAGTCCTATTTTCGTGCATAAGTTCTTAACATCGTCAATAGTCCAGTCCGAATTTGGACTATCCCGCATCTGTTCTAGTAGGGAGCGCTTGGGGGCCATACTCTATATTGTGTCTCAAAAAATTGATTGGAATAAAAAAACCACTCTCAACTGTCATAGGATATCACCCATCCATCTTCAACGCCGAAATAAACGCCTCCTGCGGGATTTCGACCTTGCCGAACTGCCGCATCCGCTTCTTACCCTCTTTTTGCTTCTCCAGCAGTTTCTTCTTCCGCGTCGCGTCGCCGCCATAGCATTTGGCGGTCACGTCTTTGCGCATCGCCGACAGGGTTTCGCGCGCGATCACCCGCCCGCCGATGGCGGCTTGGATCGGGATTTTGAACATATGGCGGGGGATCAGCTCTTTCAGCTTCTCCACCATAGCGCGCCCCCGCATCTCGGCGCGGTCGCGGTGCACCATCATCGACAGGGCGTCAACCGGTTCGTCGTTCACCAAGATCGACATCTTGACCAGAAAATCCTCGCGGTATTCTGACAGCACATAATCAAAGCTGGCATAGCCCTGCGAGACAGATTTCAAGCGGTCGTAAAAATCAAACACCACTTCCGCCAAAGGCAGGTCATAAACCACCATGGCGCGGGTGCCCGCATAGCTCATATCCATCTGAATTCCGCGCCGGTCTTGGCACAGTTTCAAAATATCGCCAAGATATTCATCGGGCACCATGATCGTGGCCTTGATCCGCGGCTCTTCGATATGGTCGACAAAGGTTAAATCCGGCATATCGGCGGGGTTGTGCAAATCGCGCACTTCACCGTCTTTCATATACAGATGGAACACCACCGACGGGGCCGTGGTGATCAATTCCAGATTATACTCCCGTTCCAGCCGGTCGCGGATCACTTCCAGATGCAGCAGGCCCAAGAACCCGCAGCGAAAGCCAAAGCCAAGCGCGGCGGATGTTTCCATCTCGGTTGAAAACGACGCATCGTTCAGCGACAGCTTTTCAATTGCATCGCGCAGGTCTTCAAATTGCGCGGCATCCACGGGGAATAGGCCGCAGAACACCACGGGTTGGGCGGGTTTAAAACCGGGCAGCGGTTCGGCACAGCCCTTGCGTTCGTGCGTGACGGTATCGCCCACCCGCGTGTCGCGCACTTGTTTGATCTGGGCGGTAAAAATCCCGATCTCGCCCGGCCCCAATTCGGCAATATCCACCATATGCGGTTTTAGCACCGCCAGCTTTTCAATCCCATATACCGCATTGGTCTGCATCATCCGGATGCGGTCGCCCTTTTTGACCACACCGTCCATCACCCGCAGCATCACCACCACGCCCAGATAGGGGTCGTACCAGCTATCGACCAGCATCGCCTTTAACGGCGCATCGCGGTCGCCCTTGGGCGGCGGCAGGCGGGTGACAATGGCTTCCAGCACATCCGGTATCCCCAAGCCCGACTTCGCCGAAATCAGCACCGCATCCGATGCATCCAGCCCGATCACATCTTCGATCTGCTGGCGAATCCGTTCGGGTTCCGCGGCGGGCAGGTCGATTTTATTCAGCACCGGCACAATCTCGTGCCCCGCGTCCAGCGCTTGATACACATTGGCCAGCGTCTGCGCCTCGACCCCTTGCGAGGCGTCTACCACCAGCAAAGACCCTTCGACCGCCCGCATCGACCGGCTGACTTCATAGCCAAAGTCCACATGTCCGGGGGTGTCGATCAGGTTCAAGACGTAAGTCTTGCCATCCTTGGCTTTGTAATCAATGCGCACCGTGTTGGCCTTGATCGTGATGCCGCGCTCGCGCTCGATGTCCATCGAGTCCAAAAGCTGCGCCTTCATGTCGCGGTCAGCGACCGTACCGGTTGATTGAATCAACCGGTCGGCGAGGGTGGATTTGCCGTGGTCAATATGCGCCACGATCGAGAAGTTGCGGATCAGGTCAAGCTGGGTCATGCGCTCGCAGATAGCAGTTTGCGGGTAAGGGGGGAAGGGGGGGAAAGAGGGGCAGTTGGCGCGGCCGGTTTGGCCCTTCTGCGCGCCACCTTTGGCCTGTGGCCTGATCAAGACCCCTGCGCGCCAATCCGCGCACACTTTTGTCACAATGGAAGTTTATGTATCGATTCTGAAGCTTTGCGGCAACAAGGCCACAGGGTGCCTAAGCCCTAAGCAACGAGGCAGCAGATGAAAATGTCCGGACTCAAGATCGCATGGGCTGTCGTGGCCGTAGTTTGCACGGCGGGCTATGCTTGTGCGGGCCCAATTGAAAGTGCGTGTTTGAAATCCTCGCGCGATGCGGCCAATCGGTCTTTGTGTTCGTGCATTCAGCAGGTGGCCGATATCACCTTGCAAAACAGTGATCAAAATCTGGTTGCCTCGTTTTTCAAAGACCCCAACAAGGCCGAAAAAGTGCGCATGTCGCAAAGTAAGCGCGATGATGATTTTTGGGCGCGCTACACCACCTTTGGCCATCAGGCGCAACTCTCCTGTGCGGGATGAAGACAGCCTTTAGCGAAACGCAGGCCCGTGGGACCACAACGTCAGCGACCAGCGCGTGCCTTTGGTGACCGGTGTGACGCGGTGCAGCGCAAAGCTTGGAAACAAGATCGCAGTCCCGCGCGCGCGCGGCGCTTGGCGGACGGTGCTATCGGGCCAGACTTCCAGCGTGCCATTGTCATAATCTTCCGGCTCAGAGAGCTGCACCACGATGGTCAGCTTGCGTTTGGCGGCCAAGGCCCCTGCCCCGATGTCGGAATGCCAGTCAAAATGCCCGGCACGCTCGGCCCCATAGCGGGCCACTTGCGGGCTTTCGGCAAATTCGGTCAAGTCAAAGCCAAAAGCCTCGCGGTTGGCTTGGGCGACAAGGCGCATCATGCGGTCCATCACCCAAGAGGCTTGCGGCAGATCATCCAGCCACGACAGGTCAGCACGGCGGATTTGGTGCGCCGTGGTCTGGCGCACCAAGCCTGCGTCTTTCATCGGGGCGGTTTGGCAGAGCGCGATCAGGCTGTCGCACTCCGCCGCACTCAGCGCCTCGGGGATCAGATGAAAGGGGGTCATGGCTAAACCTTGGCTGAAGGACAGGTCCACACACTGCTTGGCGCAGGGTTTACGATGAGGGCCCGTGCCTGCGCAAGCCATCCGCTCCAGTGTCTAGTGACCTGACTGTGCGTCAAACGCCGTTGGCCCAACCCCGGGGGGCGTTTTGCGGGCGTTGTCGACAGGGCAGGCGACCGTCACCGTGCCTGCGCGTTCAAAGGTCAAGATCAGTGTCACCTGATCACCGGCCTTCACGCTGCGGGTCAAAGACATCAGCATCACATGGTCGCCGCCACTGGCCAAAACCCGCTCGCCATTGGCGGGCACGCCGAATCCATCGGGCACGCTGGTCATTTTCATCACACCGTCGCTGCCAGCCCCCGAGGTCATCAGCATCACCATCCCCGCATCGGGGCTGGTTGCAGACACAAGCGTGTCATCCACCGCCTCATCATTACCGATGCGAAAGTACACCGCACCCGAGGGGCCGATGACCCGCGCATAGGGGTCAATAATATGCACGCCGTCATGGGCCAAGGCAGGGCAAGCAAGCAGAGCCGCGCAAGCGGCAATTAGGGTCAGTTTCATGAAATCCTCGTCAAAGTGAAAAGTGGGTTTCGCTTAAACAAGGGTGAATGGCGGCCCACGGGCCAAGGGCGCAGGGCCTCGGGCCAACTTCACTTGTGCCGCAAGGTCAGGCCGCAGGCGTTGCGCCTTGGTGACAGGGGCGGTCAGCGCAGGGCTGGGCGCTAACCTATCTGCGGCACCAACACTGGCTGCCAAGCAATGGGTGCAAGAGTGGCGATGCACGGTGTGGCCCGTGCTGTCCAATGTGATCTGCTGTGCCCCATTGGCAGCGCAGACAACCTGATCATAAGCCCCCGCCATTTGCGAGCGTGCCACCACCTCGGCTTGCGCGGCAAAGGCCAGAAGGATTGACAGCAAAAGGGACAGAACCACGCGCATGTGCCCCCCTTACCGCAAAGGCACGACCGCAACAAGAAAAACCCCGGTGCCATCAGGCACCGGGGCATTCCAAACCATAGTCATAGGATCAGACCGCAGCCTGCGCCTTAACAACTTCTTTCTTGATCGCCAAAGCGTCCGACGACAGTTCGTCATCCTTGGCCTTCAGCAAGAAAGCATCCAAGCCGCCACGGTGATCAACCGAGCGCAGCGCGGCAGCCGAAATGCGCAACTGAAAGCTGCGGCCCAAACTGTCCGAGATCAGGGTGATCTGGTTCAGGTTCGGCAAAAAGCGCCGACGGGTCTTGTTGTTGGCATGGCTGATCTTGTTGCCAGACATCGGGCCCTTGCCCGAAAGTTCGCAGACGCGCGACATCGTGGTATTCCTTCGTTCAAGACGGCAGAGCACAGCCAAGATAGCCAGCCCCGAATTCGATTTCTGGCGTGTAAGGACAATTCCTGCCCTCGTCAAGCGATTCACCTGCGATAAAACCACAGCCGCTGTGCAAGGGGCAAAGTTTTGACGCCTCACCGCCCCAAACGCGCCAACAAGTCTGCCGCGGCCTGCTCGGGCGTCTGATCGCCCAAGGCGACCTTTTCCCCCAAAAGCCGCATCAGGCCCAAGACGGGCTCACGCTCAAGTGCCGCCAGCAACCCCTGCCGCACCTCTTGGGTGAACCAATGCCGCGCTTGTTCGGCCCGCGTGCTGGCCCAATGGCCCTGCGCCCGCCGCCAAGCGGCCAGTGACCCGATCGCCGCCCAAGCCGCGTCCAACCCTCGGTTTTCCAAGGCCGATACGGTCAGCGCCGCCGGAAACCCCTCGGGGTCTTGCGGGCGGTGGCGCAGCAGGCGCAAGGCACCTGCATAATCGGCCAAGGTCCGGTTCGCCGTGGCCAACAAGGCACCATCGGCCTTGTTGACCAGCAACAGGTCCGCCATCTCCATGATGCCGCGCTTGACCCCTTGCAACTCGTCGCCTCCCGCTGGGGCCAGCAGCAAAAGGAAAATGTCGCACAGCTGCGCCACCACCGTTTCCGATTGGCCCACCCCGACCGTTTCGATCAAGATCACATCAAACCCCGCCGCCTCGCACAGCGCCACCGCTTCGCGCGTGCGCCGCGCCACGCCGCCCAGTTCGGTGCGGTTGGGGCTGGGGCGGATGAAGGCCAAAGGGTCGCGCGACAGCCGCTCCATACGGGTCTTATCCCCCAGAATCGATCCCCCCGTGCGCGCCGAAGACGGGTCCACCGCCAAGACAGCCACCCGCAGCCCCTGTGCCGTCAGCATCAAACCAAAGGTTTCGATAAACGACGATTTGCCCACCCCCGGCGTGCCCGACAGGCCCAACCGCAAAGCTTGGCGGTCCACCCCAAGGGCTGCGATCAAGCCCAAAGCCTGCGCGCGGTGATCGGCCCGCCCGCTTTCCACCAGCGTAATGGCCCGCGCCAAAGCCCGCCGATCCCCCGCGCGCACCGCTTTCGCTAGGTCTTGCACATCCATCCCACGCTCCCTTTGGTGCAGATTGCCCGATGGGGGGCAAAGATGCCAGTGGCCCAGCCACCCCGCTTTATCCGGCGCATAAACCCCAAAGGCGGCCTTCGTAAGCCTGACGTGCCGATTGGCGCGGGGCGTCAGGCTTAGGCACTTGTGATCCTACCCAATCTATTGAAAAAGTTTTGAAAGAGGCAGGTGCGATCAAATCGCACCGGACCACGGGCGGTCCGTTTGCATATCAAAAACCCCTCCCCCTTCTTACAAAGACGTCTGACAGCAGCGCTCCGGCCAAGGGCACAGGGCGGGCGAAAGGGGCCAAGCTTAGCCCAGCCCCGCCTCGCGCAGCAATTGGCGCGCGGCATCCGAGGCCAGTCGCTCGCGCCCCTTGCCTTGGATCGGCACAACGCCGGGTTCCAGCATCAGCGGTGCGGCCAGCGGGGTGATTCTGGGCAGGCGGATCAGGTCGATGCGGGGGCCGACGCGATCAAGCAGAGCTTCGATACGGCCAAAGTCGACAAGGCCGCGCATCGCCTCGTCGCGCGTGATCGACAGCAGCAGGTGGTCTGGATCAAAGCGGCGCAGGGTGTCGTATA
>JBAXLX010000113.1:0-9788 GCA_037134595.1 Pseudomonadota bacterium | reverse complement strand
CCATGACTGCCTGCTTGGTTGAGCTCTCTAAGCGGGCAGGGACGCCATAAGCGCCGCTGCCATCAAGTTCGCCGAACCGCAGCCCCCTTTGTACCCACTCAAACTCAGTGCCAGCCCGTTGCAATTCAAGTGGCTGGCACCAACGCACCATTAAACTCCAGCGAAACAATTGCCTCCATCAATCCAAAAACACAGTCAAGCAAGGAACTTATCATGGATACTCTGCCCGACCACATCCTCTATCCCTTCCTCGATCAAGTGATCGACATTCGCGCAGTTCTCCGCCGCACAATCCCCGGTGACACCGGATACTTCGCCAAGATCGATGCGGCCCTCGCTTACTGCATTCCGCATTTTGTTTTGAAGTATGTGAGAGGGGAGGATCCTGCGAAGATGCGATACGCAAAAGCGCATAAGGCTGTCTTCGGGCTCATACTCTGCAACCTACAGGATGCGGAATTGCAAAACGCCTACAGCCGCCTTGTGGACTATCTTCACGCACGGCCCGGATCGTTCGATGTGATCGAGTGGCTCGCACATTTCTGGTCCACCAAGCTTGATCCGCTAATTGCCGCCCCGCTCGACCTGGCAATCGGCGACTGCTTGGTTGAACTCTCGAAACAGGCCGGTACCCCTTAAGCATCGCTGCTCTCAAGTTCGCCAAGCCGCAGCCCTTCAATAATTCCCGGTAAACCTCAGCGTCAGCCCGTTGCAATTCAAGTGGCTGGCACCAACCCCTCGTTCAATTCCAGAAAGGAACAGCAATGAACTTCCGGCCCCTGCCGCCGTCCGTGCAAGACACTTTTGACGCGGCAATCACAGTTCTCTTGGAGGACAGCACCATTTTCGCCCACGCTGACAGTAACTTCATCGAGAAGCTCGAGGCCGCCATGGCGTTGTGCGGTCCTCACCTCGATTTCCCGGGATTGCACGGCAACGAACTCGTGCAAATGCAGCGGCATTTTGCCCTCAAACAGGTCCTTGGCACCCTGTTGTTGTCGCCGAATGGCGCTGATTTGGAACGGCTCTATGATCTGCTGGCTGAATATCTGCAGGTTTGTCCGTGGGCAAGAAAAGGTCTTGGTAGCCTGTGCCGTGTCCTCAAGAGTTCAACGGCCACTAGCCGGATTGGATTCGCGACCCCTCCGCTCCTGGATCGGCTCGAAACCTTGGACCGTCGGCGATAAGGCGGATGACATTGCCACAGTCATTGCCCAGGAACGGGTTTGACGAACCCACGTCCCGTCGACCTGATCCAACGCCAGAACACTTCATCTTTTCAACGACGCACCGCAACCCGCAGTGCGTCGTTTTTCTTTAGCGAGGCCCCAACTTCTTCAGGACAAGGGCCTAAACATCTTCAGATTCTGAAGATGTTTGGGAATTTTCGGGGCGGTGATAAAAAATCGGTCCAGCAACGTCCACCGAGGCCAGCCCAACTTCTTCAGAATCTGAAGAAGTTTCACCTTTTTGCCCAACACTCAGATGCATTTGGGTCTGGGAATAGCAATTGCGGCCCTCACGGTTCGCGATGCGCAGTGGAGCACTGCGGAGCATCGACGTTAAGTTTCTGCAACGAGGCAGAATTTTTTGTAATGGCCGGTATCATTGCCCGCAGGTCTATTCGTTTGCCGGCTTCTATAATTTTACTACCCTTTAGGGTAAACTCGCGCACCTAAGAATATTTGACCTCGGCCTTTGATCGCTTCCATTCGTGTGTATGAAGCCACGAAGGGATCAGCGCTGTGCTTAAAAATGCAATGGCTTTTGCTCTCTTGATCTTGGTCAGTTCACAAGCCAACGCCCATGCTGGAAAATTGGATGCCAGCGGGTGCCATCATGACCGAAAGACCGGCGAATACCACTGCCACAAGTACGTTGACGCAGCCTATGTGGGGGTCACTGCGGTAATTGATGGTGACACAATCGATATTCACGGCCAGCGGTTCCGTTTGTTTGGCATCGATGCCCCCGAGAGCAAACAGTTATGCAACGATGCTGCTGGCAAACCCTACCGCTGCGGGCAGGTGGCAGCCAATACACTCAGCAATCTGATCGGTCGACAGACGGTTACTTGCGAGAAGAAGGACATAGACCGCTATAAACGCATTGTGGCTGTTTGTTCTGTGAAAGGGCAGGATGTAGCGGCCTATTTGGTGGCCAAGGGTCTGGCCGTGGCTTACGTTCATTATTCAACGGCCTATGTGCCCGCCGAGTTGGCAGCGCGGTCTGCGGAACTCGGGCTTTGGGCTGGGACCTTCGAGATGCCATGGGATTGGCGCAAGGCGCATTAACGATGACTGGGATCAATGGCTGCGCTCAATTATCAGGCCGAACTGCTTAGCCCTTGGTCAAAACGAAATATTGCGCACCCGAACCAGCAAACATATACGAAAGGTCAACATCAACCGTCATTCCACATTCTTCAAACTTTGATAAAATTAAATCTGGCTCCCAGTACCGGATGATAAACCGGTCTTCAAATATATCCCTCTTACCCTTGAGCTTGATGACAACTTTCTCTGCATACTCAAAAATGTTTCGATCTGTATCGATTTCGGTGACTTCAACGGTTCGGTCCAGGCTCTTAGAACGAAACTTTAAACTTCGGAAAGAGTAGTATCCCGGCACATCAATTAAGACGTAGCCACCGCTGGAAGCATGATTGGCAATTTGTTCTATCGCAGCGTGCAGATCTTCTGGTTCCGTCAGGTAGCAAAACACCGAAAAGACGCACATGACCACGTCGTAGTTGCGGCCAAGATCCATATCTTGGACTTTGCTGTGAATGGTCTGAATTCTGTTCTGTAGATCCTTCTGCGCTAAAACTCTCAGCATTTGAGACGATGCGTCGACCGCCACAACAGTAAATCCGAATTCAGACAAGGGGATACTGAGCCTTCCGGTGCCTGCGCCTACATCCAAGATGCTTGCGCCCGATTTTGTATTCGTTTGCACAAAATCCAGCGTCAAATCCGTGAGAGAGCTGTAAATCCCCCCGAAGCTTTTTTGGTAGGCTTCGTCATAGACACTCGCCCAGCTGTCGTGCGGTTCATCATGCATTTTTAATCAGCTTCTTGCGACGGGGTGCGTACACAAAGGAACCTAGATCAAGCGCCTGAAGCCCCAGGATCCCACTGCACCCACCCATAGCTAATGACATTCCGAGCAAAACCGGAAGTACACCGCACTTAATGGTTTGCGGCTTGCCCAAGAGACGTATCTCAACGTCGAAGACGTCCGTGCTGAATTCGCCAAAACCAGGGTAGAAATCATCGAAGCTATCCGTTGGGTCCCCCCATAAGTCGGACTGTTCGGCAGCGTATGAGATCACTGCTCCCGTATCAAAAAACCACTTTTGGTCCTCGCCGGTCACATTCAAGGTCAATGTCGGCACTCCCATGAAAAATCCCAAGGGTATTTCAATGCCGACCGCATTTGCCTCGTGCTTTGAAACCTGAAGGGTACCGTCGACCAAATTCCATTCGGTGTCGTAATGGGCTAGGATGTCACCCCCAATTAAGCCAGTAACCTCTTCGCCGAGGGCTTCGCTCAGTTTCTCACTACCAAAACCCATGTAGCTTGGGGGTATTGGGTAGAGGTCCCCTGCTATGGAGACCTCACTTTTTGCCCCAAAGGAAGCAGGCGATCCGGTGTCAAGGATCCAAAGTTCTAGTCCATGCACAAGGGTCAGGTGTTCGTTGATCTTTCTGATTTCGTATGACGACATTCTAAAGGCTTTCCTTTGATGTTGGATCGTCCGTTGCAATATTGTCCAACGATTTTGAACGGCTTCGTAAGTGAGGTTCTTTTGGGTTTAGGTTCTACGTTAACTGGCAGCGGTACGTTGCTGTACCCGCCATCTTGGAACTGTCTGCCGCTGGATGTCTTTGCCCACATTGAGGATTTTCCTGCTGATACGTTGTGCCATTTCGATCCTCTCTCTCACACGTGTATAGGGGAACATGGGGTTTGCGCTTTGCAAAGGGTTTTATCTTTGCTGGTATGTTTTTTTCTCAACATTATGAAATCGCACAGATTTAGTCAGATCAGGGTCTCTATTCGGCCTTTGACAAGCTAATCTCACGGCGTTTCACTGTAGACCTTCTGCGACCCAATGTGGCCGAGTTCTGTCACGTATTGCACGAGGCAAAGAACGTGACATATTTTTTGTTACGTTGCTTGACAGAAGGGTTTTCGTGACATATATCTTGTCAAGTTAACAAGAAAGACCCGCACCGCATGACGATCTTCTCATGACCCTTACCGAACTCGCCGAACGTCTAGGCATCCCGCCCCGTCAGATCCGCTTCATGATCGCCGAGGGCATTCTGCCTGCGGCCTCGCGCACTGGTCGGGCTGCGGATGGCTATGATGAGACGCATGTTACCAAGGGGCAACGCTACCTTGCCTTGCACAGGTTGGGCATGAAGCCCGGTTCGATCAAGGTGCTGATGGAATTCGACGATGCGGTGCCGATCTTGCAGGCTCAAGGGGTGGAATTGCGGGTCGATCCGCAGCGTCCGCTGGAAGACTTTGACATAGACGCCATCCTGACAGCGGTCGGGGTAGCCCTTCGAACATACACGAACAGGGGATAAAGATGCAGACCATGGCGCTTGGACACCGTCTTGAAACACTTCAGGACGGGCTGACAACTTTTTGCAACGGCAAGGCGGTGCCGATGCCAATGACGCAAACCCGATTGGATATTCAGATCGTCGCAGGTTTGGCGATGGTCAAACGCTCTAGCCTGTTTCGCAACACGGAAACCACACCGATCGAGGCTGTGATGACCTTTCCGGTGGGCTTTGATGCGGTGGTCACCGGGTTGAGTGCCACGATTAATGGGCGTCGCATGATAGGGATGGCCAAAGAAAAGGCCGAGGCCCGCGAGGTCTATGAGGCGGCTTTGGACGAGGGAAAGCTGAGTGTGCTGCACGAAGAGGTGCTGCGCGGCATTCATGTCCTGTCGGTGGGCGCACTGCCTGCGGGAGCAGAGGTTGAAGTTGTCCTGGAACAGACCCTTGCGCTGAGCGATGTGGCGGGCACTCCATTCTTGCGGTTGCCCATGACGGCAGGTCAGATCTACGGCACTTCGCCGCTGTTGCCTTCGGACGATTTGGTGACGGGCGCAGACGTAAAGCATTCTGCAAAACTGCGGGTATCTCTGGATCAGGGGAGTGCCGTTTTGTCGGATGGCAGCATTCTCGCACTGAACGACGACGCCGAGATCTTACTGGACCGTGCGGTTGAACTGCGCCTCGAAGGTGCCAGCTTTGGCAAATTGATGGGCCAGTCTGCTGATGGTCGCTTGGTGGAGCTTCATCTTGAACCACTTGCTGGATCTGATGCTCTTCTCGACCTTCATGTCATCGTCGACCGGTCAGGATCAACGGGCACATCAGTGCGAGACGGCGATATCTCGGTATCTCAAGCGATGCGCGACGGGCTTATTCAGGAATTCGCCAAATTAGGTAAGCAAGACAAAATCAATCTTTGGCAATTCGACAGCCAATGCCAAGATCTTGGCTCGGCGACTGGGGCAGGTGCGGTGGCATTGGCCCAACGCTTGCAGGGTCCAGCCGGCGGCACGGAACTGGCTGGCGCCATCAAGGCGGCTCTTGCCAAAGGCGCCAAGGACATCCTTGTTCTGACCGATGGCCAGACTTGGGCGCATATGGTGGAGGATTTGAAAGGCAAAGCTCTGCGAATTTCGGCAATCCTTGCGGGGCCTGGCAGTCTTGATGCCAACATTGGCCATCTTTGCGCTTTGACTGGCGGTCAGGTCTTCTATGCCCCGGGCCGCGATGTGGCATCAAGCTTGCGGTCCGCCTTTGCCGGACTGCGGGTTTCCAGTGAGCCTATCCAAGGACAGGTGAGTAAGTCAGGGCCAAAAACCCTAACCTGTCGGCGCGGTGGGGTGAATATCCGCGCAGAATGGCTGAAAGAAGCTATGACCCTCGAAAATCCTGAATTGGCACAATGCGTTGGCCGTTATGCAGCCGCCCTTGCCATCCCGTTGATGGGCGACGTTGCAGAAGAAGCATGGGCGCGGTCGCACAGTCTTTGCACCCATATGACCAGCCTAGTTTTAGTGGATGACGCGGGTGAGGTTAGCCAGGGATTTTCGCACATGCGCAAAGTGCCAATGATGGAACTCGCCAGTTATGCGCCGCAAAGTGCATCTTTCAGCGCCCGCATGAACCTCTCCGATGCAAGTTTCTCAATGCGTGCACCAGAAAGTGCGGTTCATAGGATTTCGATGAAGTCATACCACCAAGGCCATGCAAGCACGTCGGGCCCCACAAAACCCCGCAAGGGTCCTGGCCTCGCGGCATCAATCCTTGCGCGGATATTTCCCACTGCACCTAAGACGGAGGGGTTCCAAGTCTTTGCAGGCTTCGCTTGGGATCGCTTTGGTGATGATCTGCTGGCTTTTGATCTGACAACCCTGACCGTCGAGCAGATAGACCTGCTTCATGAGCTTGAAGATCTGTTGATTGCCAAAGCCAAATCACAGGGTCATGCCGTCCTTGGACGCGACCAGGCAAGGATCTTCGCCCTAGGCCTTATCTCTAAGTCGCAAGGTGACCGCTTGGCAAACCGCTTCGCTCGGCGTGCTCTTAAAGGTGCCCCAACTTGGGTGACAATGGAAGGCTGAAGGCGGTTTCGCTTGTGGACGCATATTCGCAATGCTGACAGACGATTTGGATGGCCTGCTCCAACTTCTTCAGGATAAAGGCCTAAACATCTTCAGGATCTGAAGATGTTTAGGTCATTTTGGTGCTCAGTACTGAGATGACCATTGGTCAACTTGCGCAAAACCGTCCTAAACTTCTTCAGAATCTGAAGATGTTTGAGCAATATTGGCAAAACCGCAGCTGATTTTCCCAGATTGGACGCTGCTTGTGGCCTACAAATCGTATGACAGTCATATGGAGGCCCAGGGAGGAGCTTGAGTTTTGTTTGATTAACGCCGACATCCTATCGCGCAGCCCAACATCTTCAGGATTTCGCCCCAAACATCTTCAGATTCTGAAGATGTTTCACCAGATCCACTGCAGGTCTCGTGCCGTTTGGGCGGTATCCGGCAAGCAAATGCTCAAAGGTTGCTGCAATAAGATCCCAGAAGACTAGGGTAGGGCCGCAAAATCCCCGCGCCTGTGCTGGGCGATCAAGTCCCGCAACGCTGCGGGTGCCAAGACCTCAACGGCATCGCCCCATTGGTATAGATGCCAGGCCATTTCCATTTGCCCTGAAGCATAGAACCGGATGGTTAGACTGCCGTCCGCGCCATCTTCGGCAACTTGCTGGGGGTGGAATAGAAACTCGCGGGCCACCGGCGCAGCTGCAGGATTAAAGCGCCATATGACTTCGCCGTATTCTTTTTCCGCATGATAACTTCCAAAGGCGCGGGCTGCGTGATCAGGTAGGTTGAAGGTTCGATCCCTCTGAAAACTTGAAGCTTCCAATCGGGCGCTGGTGATGCGGTCAAAGCGGAAGTGCTGCATCCGCCCGTCTCCGCCTACTTCGCGGGCCACCAGATAGCGGCGGGTGCCCAAGAGCAATCCATGCGGTTCCAGCAGGCGCTCACGCGAGGGGTCACGGCCACCGGCATAGTTGATGGTCAGTTGGTGCGGGCCTTTCAAGGCTTCGGCCACCGTGCCCAAAAGATCCAACGATGCGCGAACTCTTGGCCCGGGGCGGGAGGCGAAGCCATAGGCTTCTAGGACTGCCTCAGCGTCGGCTTCTGCACGACGGGCATGACTGCCGGGCATGTTTGCCAGCAAACGATCTCGCAAACCCCGCAAAGAACGCACCTCATTGCTGGCCCCGTCACGCTCTGCCCTAACAATCGAGATTTCCAAGGCGGCCAACTCGCTGTCGCGCAGGCCTTGGGCCAGCATCAGTTTTGCTTCGTTGAAGTTGATCTTCCAGTATTTGCGCCGCTCGTCATCGGTGCGGGTGACGTAGTTTGGAAATGTCTCTTCCAATGCCTTGGTCATGCGCTGGGCTGTGCGCCGATCCACAGCGAATTCGCTTTCGATGTCGGCCAAGCCCACGCCAAGGTGGCGACTGGTCGCCATTTCGGCGAGGCGGAGGAGATCAGCGGCCTTTTGAAACGACATTGCGGCATCCATGACAGGTTCTGACATGATCATGCCACAGATTGGAATGGTTGACGATTCCTTTACGCAGGAGATCCCCAATGAGCATGGCTTACGTTGATTTTTCCAAATCCTCGACGCGGTTATCTTTTAAACGCGGACTTGCACGGCAGGCCATTACGCATGCTCCAGATGCCGATGGAACAAAAGTCTTTGGCCAGCTGGCCGAGTTGCGCCGGAACCGTAAATCCCAGGACCGCTTTGCCGAGCGTCTGCAAAGGCAGCCTGGTGTGGTCCGGCTGGTGCGATCTGAAACGGGGATGGTCTTTATCCTGCGCAACCAACGGCAGATGATCACACGTGTCGATGATACGGATGTCTTTGCCGAGGAGACATTGTTTTATACTCGCGTCGCGGTGTGCATGACGCGAAATGCCTCGAGCTATCACGTCTCGCGGGCCAGCTTGACTTTGCATGCGATCGAAAGACTTGTTGAAAGAAGTGCTGTGTCTCTTGACCGGCCCTTGCTGGAAGCTGTCGATGCCGAGGCTATGACAATCCTGCGTCATACAGCCAAAGCCCGGCTGATCGAGGATGGAGACGATCACTATGCTGCGGGTCTGCAGTCTGGCGTCTGGGCGGGTAGGGTGGATCATTCCGATCCGGAGCCGGAATGGGGTTTGTCACCAACAGATCCCGAAGCCCGTGTGCCAGTCTTTTCGGCCCGGACGTTTCTTTCGCCAGAAGAGATGCGTCCCACGGTCTGGTTGCGCTGGAATGCAGATCCATCCCTTACTGTGTGCTGAGGCAAGGGTTGCTGGGTTTGGATTAATCCATAGGCTGGTTGGTGTTGGGGTGGGGAAGTTGAATGCATAGAACTAATGGCAATGTGCTGTTTTCGGCGACGGACCTGATGCGGTTCATGGGATGTGCGCATGCCACCACACTCGACTTGGCCCGTATGAACGGGACTGGCCCTAAACCCCGTGAAGACAGCGCAGATGCGGCCTTGCTTCAGGCGCAGGGCGATGCCCATGAAAAGGCCCATCTGTCGCGCCTTATTTCCCAGGGCCGCAGTGTTGTTGAGATTGCCCGGGGTGATCTTGCCTCCAACGTGGTAGAGACCCGTGCAGCGTTGGCGCAGGGCCCTGATGTAGTGTTTCAAGGCGCATTTCTGGGTGGCAATTGGGGTGGCTGGTCGGATTTTCTGGAACGGGTGCCTCAACCCTCGAAACTGGGGGACTTCAGTTACGAGGTCACTGACACCAAACTGAAGCGCCGACCGCATCCTAAACATGTACTTCAACTGGTGCTTTATTCTGACCTACTTGCCGAAGTGCAGGGCGTTATGCCGGTTCATGCGCATGTGGAATTGGGCAACGGCACGCGGGCTACCCTGAGATTGGCCGATTACGCTGCCTACGCCCGTGCCGCCAGGGCGCGGCTAGAGGCCTTTGTGGCCAGTCCTGCGCAGACCCGACCCGTTCCCTGCAGCGATTGTTCGTTATGCCGGTGGGCAGATCATTGCGACAGCGTCTGGAAGGCTGAGGACAGCCTATTCAACGTTGCCAATATCTCCAAGGGTCAAGTCAAGAAGCTAGAGGCTCAGGGCATTACCACCCTGAAGGCGCTGGCAGAATATGATCAGCCTTTGAGAGGGATCGCGCGGGCGACGCA
>JBAXLX010000112.1:0-9922 GCA_037134595.1 Pseudomonadota bacterium | reverse complement strand
AAGCGGTGATCGACCTTTTGCGCCAAAGGGCGCGGCCCTATCTGTTTTCCAACGCGCTGCCGCCGGCGGTGGTGGGGGCGGCTTTGGCCGCACTGGAGGTGGTGGAAGGGGCTGACGACCTGCGCGCGCAGTTGGCCGAGAATGCCGCCTATTGGCGGGCTGGTTTGCAGGACTTGGGCTTTGACCTTTTGCCCGGAACCCACCCCATCGTGCCGGTGATGATCGGCGATGCGCCCTTGGCCCAGACCTTCGCCAAGGCGCTGGACGCGCGCGGCGTGATGGTGTCGGCCTTTTTCTTCCCCGTGGTGCCGCGCGGACAAGCGCGCATTCGCACCCAGATGAGCGCGGCCCTGACGCGAAAGGATTTGGACTTTGGCCTTGGCGCCTTTGCGGCGGCAGGCCGTGAAACAGGGGTTTTGGCATGAAAGCGCTGGTCAAATCACACGCCACCATCGGTCTTTGGCAAGAAGATCGCCCCACCCCTGAGATTGGTCCCGAAGATGTGCTGATCAAAGTGCACAAAACCGGCATTTGCGGCACCGATATCCATATCTGGAACTGGGACGACTGGGCCGCGCGCACGGTTCCCTTGGGCCTGATCACGGGGCATGAATTTGCCGGCGAGATTGTCGAGATCGGCGCACAGGTGCAGGGTCTAACGCTTGGCCAACGCTGCTCGGGCGAGGGGCATTTGATCGGAAAACTATCGCGGCAAAGCAGGGCAGGGCGGTTTCACCTTGACCCCGCCACCCGCGGCATCGGGGTGAATGAAAACGGCGCTTTTGCGCAATTCCTGCGCTTGCCGACGTTTAACGTGGTGGCTTTGCCAGACAGTATCTCTGACGACATCGGCGCGATTTTGGACCCTTTGGGCAATGCGGTGCACACGGCCCTAAGCTTTGATCTGGTTGGCGAAGATGTGCTGATCACAGGGGCAGGCCCGATCGGCATCATGGCCGCTGCAGTGGCGCGGCATGTGGGCGCACGGCATGTGGTGATCACCGATGTCAATCAAACGCGGCTTGATCTGGCGGCGCGTGTGGCCGATGTGACACCGGTGAATGTCGCGCGGGAAGAGTTGAAAGACGTGCAAAGCCGTCTGAAAATGGCCGAAGGCTTTGACATCGGTATGGAAATGTCAGGCAACCCGCAAGCGTTAGACCAGATGGTGGAAAGCCTTGTGATGGGCGGCAAGATCGCCATGCTGGGCATTGCGCCTGGCACATCGCCGGTGGATTGGAGCAAGATCGTCTTTAAGGCCATCACGATAAAGGGTGTTTATGGCCGCGAGATTTTCGAGACGTGGTATAAAATGATCGCCATGCTGGAAAACGGGCTGGATGTGTCAAGGGTCATCACCCACCGCTTCAAAGCCGCCGACTTTGCCCAAGGGTTCGAGGTGATGCGCTCGGGCCAATCCGGCAAGGTCGTGCTGGACTGGACCTAAAGCAAACAGAGCGCGTGCCGCGCATTGTTTTTATCTCGCCTCTGGCGTGCCGCCAACCGGCTCGGCCCGGCCTTCGGCGAGAGTATTTTTGCAAAGAGCAAAGACATCTTTGGCTTGCCCTTTGTCGCAATACTCTCGGGGGGTGAAGCCGAAGGCGAGGGGGGCAGAAGGCCCCCCTTTTTTGGGTCAGGACAGGGCGCCTTGGGGCGTGATTTTGGTCTTGCCGCCAAGGTAGGGATGCAAGGCCGCGGGCAGGGTGACAGACCCGTCGGCCTCTTGCCCGTTCTCGAGCACGGCGATCAGGCAGCGGCCCACGGCAAGGCCTGAGCCGTTCAGCGTGGCGACATAATCCGGTTTGCCGCCGCCTGCGGGGCGAAAGCGGGCGTTCATGCGGCGGGCTTGGAAGGTGCCGCAGGTCGAAACAGACGAGATTTCGCGGTATTTTTGCTGGCCCGGCAGCCAGACTTCCAGATCATGGGTCTTTTGTGCGCCAAAGCCCATGTCACCGGTGCAAAGAACGATAGTGCGATAGGGCAGGCCCAGCTTTTCCAAAATCGCCTCGGCGCATTTGGTCATGCGGCTGTGTTCGGCCAAGGCGGTTTCGGGCGTGCAGATCGTCACCATTTCGACCTTTTCGAACTGGTGCTGGCGCAGCATGCCGGTGGTGTCTTTGCCCGACGACCCAGCCTCGGATCGGAAGCATTGGCTGTGGCCGGCCATGCGGATCGGCAACTGCGCCTCGTCAAGGATTTCGCCTGCGACGGAATTGGTCAGGGTGACCTCGGCCGTGGGGATCAGCCACCAGCCGTTGGTGGTTTGGTAGCTGTCTTCGGCGAATTTGGGCAATTGGTTGGTGCCGTACATAGCATCGTCTTTCACCAGCACGGGCGTCCAAGTTTCGCTCAACCCGTGGTCGTCAACATGGGTGTCCAGCATCAGTTGGGCCAGCGCGCGGTGCACGCGGGTGACGGCACCCTTCAGCACCACAAAGCGGCTACCTGAGAGTTTGGCGGCAGTGGCGAAATCCATGCCGGGGATGACGCCGGCAATCTCGAAATGCTCTTTGGGGGTGAAGTCAAAGTTGCGCAGGGTGCCCCAGCGGTGGATTTCGACGTTTTGGGTTTCATCCTTGCCGTCTGGCACCACGTCCAGCGGCAGGTTGGGGATGCCCATCATCAGATCGCGCAGGGCTTGGTCTTCGGCGGCAGCCTCTTCCGTCAGGCGCTGGATGGCGGCTTTTTTCACCGCCACTTCCGCGCGCAAGCGTTCAAACTCGGCCTCGTCACCGCGGCCTTTGGCGGCCCCCGCCTCTTTGGACGCGCGGTTTTGTTCGGCTGTGGCGGTTTCGGCGGCCAGGATCTTGCCGCGACGGTCTTCGTCCAAGGCCAGCACTTGGGCCGACAGTCCCGGCAATCCACGGCGCGACAGGGCTGCATCAAAAGCTGCGGGGTTTTCACGGATGGCGCGAATGTCATGCATGGCGAAACCTTATCTGAGACGATCCTGCGCCTCATATGCCCGATCACGGCGCAAGGGTGAAGCGCAATTCAAACCTGCGCCCCCTTGAACCGCGACAGGCTCGCCCGCATGTGAACACGGGGCGACCGCCCCGCCTTGCGCCTGCGGCCCCATGCGGCTAGGGTGCGGCGAAATTTCAAGGTGGCTGCTGCGTGCCGCCTTTGAGTGAAAGGACGACTGATGTTTGTGACCGCTGCTTACGCCCAGACCCTTGGCGCTGCCGGAGGGGCCGGTTCTGCCGTGGCCTCGTTCCTGCCGCTGATCTTGATTTTCGGCATCATGTACGTGCTGCTGATCCGTCCGCAGCAAAAGAAGGCAAAGGACCTCAAAGCCATGATCGAGGCCGTCCGGCGCGGCGATCAGGTGCTGACCGGCGGTGGCATCATCGGCAAAGTGGTTAAAGTGGGCGATGACAACGTGCTCGAGGTGGAAATTGCCGAGGGTGTGAAGGTCAAGGTCGCCCGCCATACGATCACGCAAGTGATGTCCAAGACCGAACCTGCGTCTGTCTGAGCTGGCCCATGCAACTGGAAACGCCGCTTTGGAAGCGCCTTGTGGTCTGGGCCATTGTCGTGGTGGGGTTGATCCTTGCTGCGCCGAACCTGTTTTATTCCCGCGTGGAAACCCGAAACGATGCGGCCACGGCGATTGCCAAGGCGGCAAAGCTCGGGGTCACGGCCACGCCAGAACAGACAGCCGCGCTGTCGGTTTGGCCGTCCTGGGCGCCCTCGGCCTTGGTCAATCTGGGGCTTGATCTGCGCGGCGGGGCGCATTTGCTGGCAGAAGTGAAGCTGGCCGATGTGTACAAACAGCGCATGGATGCCTTTTGGCCGGATGCCCGTGACGCCTTAAAAGAGGTGCGCGATGCGACGGGGCCGATCAAGCGCAAGCCTGCGCCTGAGGGCACATTGCGCATCATGCTGTCCAATCCTGACGGGATGCAGACCGCTTTGGCCAAGTTGCAGGGGCTGACGTCGAATGTGGTCAGTCTGACCGGGGCGGGGCAAAAGGATATGGATATCGTGGCCGATGGCAGCGATATCGTCATCACGCTGTCTGACGCCGAGAAAGCCGCGACCGACACGCGCACCTTGCAGCAATCGTTGGAGATCATCCGCCGCAGGGTGGATGCGGCGGGCACGCGCGAACCCTCGATCCAGCGGCAGGGGGCGGACCGGATTTTGATCGAAGTGCCCGGTGTTGGTTCGGCCGAGGAATTGAAGGCCATTATTGGCACGACCGCCAAGTTGACCTTCAACACAGTTGTGGGCCAAGGGTCAGACAAGACTGCCAATCCGGGTCAAGGCAATATGCTCTTGCCCGCCTCTGACAACGCCAATCTGTATTACACGGTTGAAGCAGCGCCGGTTGTGACCGGTGACGATCTGGTCGATGCGCAGCCGTCGTTTGACCAAAACGGACGGCCTGCCGTCAGTTTCCGCTTTGATACCTCGGGGGCGCGCAAGTTTGGCGTCTACACCACCGCGCATGTGGGCCAGCCTTTCGCGATTGTGCTCGACAAGCAGGTGATCTCGGCCCCCACGATCCAGACGGCGATCACGGGCGGGTCGGGCGTCATCACGGGCAACTTCACGGTCGAAGGGTCAACCAATCTGGCGGTGCTGTTGCGTGCAGGCGCTTTGCCCGCCGAGATGACCTTTTTGGAAGAGCGCACCGTCGGCCCCGAACTGGGGCAGGATTCGATTGACGCAGGCAAGGTGGCGGCGATTGCTGGCATGGTGCTGGTGGGTGTGTTCATGCTGGCGAGCTATGGGATGTTTGGCCTGTTTGCCAATATCACGCTGGTCTTAAGCATGGGCATCATCTTTGGCATCTTGTCGATGATCGGTGGCACGCTGACGCTGCCGGGCATTGCGGGCCTTGTGCTGACGATTGGCACGGCGGTGGATGCCAACGTGCTGGTCTATGAGCGCATCCGCGAGGAACTGCGCCACGCCAAGACTGCGGCACGCGCGATTGAACTGGGCTATGAACGCGCCACCAGCGCGATTGTGGATGCCAACGTGACCACGCTGATCACGTCGATTGTGCTGTATTTCTTTGGCGCAGGCCCGGTGCGCGGCTTTGCCGTGGCGCTGTTTATCGGCATCGTAACCTCGGTGTTCACCGCGCTCTTTGTGACGCGGTTGATCATTGAAATTTGGTTTAACTGGCGCAAGCCCAAGACCCTGATCGTGTGAGGAAATCGTCATGGCATGGCGTCTAAGACTGGCCCCCGAAAAGACCAATATCGACTTTTTCAAGCACCAATGGATCACCTTTGGTGGGTCGATGCTGCTGATGGTTTTGTCCTTTGTCGCTTGGGGCGCAATGGGGCTGAATTTCGGCATCGACTTTAAAGGCGGCACCACGCTGCGCACCGATTCGGCCACGGTGATTGACACGGGAGTGTATCGTGCGACCTTGGATGGGTTGAATCTGGGGGATGTGGCGATCAACGAGGTGTTTGACCCCTCGTTCCGCGCCGATCAGCATGTGGCTGCGATCCGGATTTCGGCAGCGAACGGGCAGGACCAGATTGACGATGCCGGGCTGAAGCGTGTCACCGATGCGCTGACGGCAATGGACCCGGCGTTGAAGATCGTCTCGGTGGAAACCGTCGGGCCCAAGGTGTCGTCAGAGCTGGTGTGGTCGTCGATCACGGCCTTGCTGGCAACCTCTTTGGGGATTTTGGGCTATATCTGGCTGCGGTTTGAATGGCAGTTCGCCTTGGGCGGCGTTCTGGCTTTGCTGCATGATGTGTTCATCACGGTGGGGATTTTTGCGCTGTTTCAGATCAAGTTCGATCTGACCATTGTGGCGGCTTTGCTGACGATCTTGGGCTATTCGATCAACGACACGGTGGTGGTGTTTGACCGGCTTCGGGAGAATTTGGTCAAATACAAGACGATGCCGCTGAAAGAGGTGATGAACCTGTCGGTCAACGAAACTCTCAGCCGCACGCTGGCAACCTCGTTCACCACGCTTTTGGCGGTGGGGTCCATGCTGGCTTTGGGCGGTGATGTGATCCGGGGATTCTCTTTTGCGATCTTCATGGGGATTATCTTGGGCACCTATTCTTCGGTCTATGTCGCCAAGAACTTGGTGCTGTTCTTGGGCCTTGACCGGAGCGATAAGCCGCGCGCCACGGGCAAAGGGGCCGACCACGAGTTTGCCAATATAGACGCCTGATCCCTTCATGGCCGATATTCGCATGACAGAAATCAGCTACGGCGCGGCCCTTGCCATCGAAGGCTATGGGCCGGGCTTTTTTCGCATCGGCCGCCATGTGCTGCGCGGTTCCTGCTTGGTCACGCCGTGGGATGCAGGGCCTTGGGGGGGCTTGGGCGATTGGGCGGGCCCCCTGACGCTGCTTGGCAAGGTGGATGTGCTGATCGTAGGCACGGGGGCCGAAATCGCCCATCTGCCGGCCGATTTTCGCGCTGCGTTTGAAAGTGCCGGGATCGGGGTAGAGGCGATGAATTCCCCCGCCGCCGCGCGGACCTATAACGTGCTGTTGGGCGAGGGGCGGCGGATCGCGGCCTGTTTGCTGCCGGTCTGAGGGGGGTGACGCGGGCCTCAGGCCCCAAGGGGCCATCGGCCGGCGTCCGGAGGGGCGCCCCCTCCTGCCCACCGCGCTGGAAGGGCATCTGCCCTTCCAGACCATCCTGAGAGTAGTTTTGCCAAGATGAATGGGCAGGGTTTAACGGCGTCTTTCGCGCCAGTGGTCTTGGGCTTGCAAGGACCAATAGGTGAGTTGGGCTATGGCGAGCCCGATTGGGCCGCCCGCATAGTCAAGGCCCCAAGGCGCGAAAAGGTCGATGCGGTTGGACTGGTTGAGGATGGCTTCGGCGAGAACCTTTCCCGCTATGGCGGTGGTATTCAGGCCATGGCCGCCAAAGGCGGTGATGTGCCAAACGTCGGGCTGCATCTGGCCGATTTGCGGCATCAGGTGGCGAGCATAGGCCATCAGGCCGGACCAAGCGAGATCGGTTTGTAAAGGCGCAAGCTGGGGGTAGACATCGAGCATGGCGCGGCGCAGCTCTGCCGCCACGGCTTGGGGAGGGGCTGCGCGCGTGGTGATGCGCCCGCCCCAGAGCAGGCGCTGGCCGCCGTCGACCAAGCGGTAGTAATCTGAGGCGCGGCGGTCGTCGAGCACGGCGGCGCTGGTTTTGATCACCTTGGCCAAAAGGTCGGGGGCGGGGTGTGAGACCATCATATAGGTCGCAATCGGCAGGACCGCCCGCTTCAGGCGCGCGATCAGCGGGCCGGTATAACCGCCCGTGGCAAAGATGGCGCGTTTTGCGGTGATCTGGCCGTTTGGGGTGCGGATGCGTTTTTGGGCCCCAAGGTCGCAGCCTGTGGCGGGGCTGTGTTCGTAGATCTTGGCCCCCAGACGCTCGACCTCGGCCGCGAGGGCGCGCAGGTAGTTCAGGGGGTGGATGTGGAAGGCGTTTGGGTCTTGCAGACCATGCAGGTAGCGGGTGGTTTGCAGACGCTCTTGGATGGCGCGGCGGTCGAGATAGGTGAAATGGTAGTCATAGTCGCGCGCAAAATCCTCGGCTTCGGCGTGCAGATCGGCTGCTTGGTCAAAACGGCGCAGGTTCAGCAGGCCGGACACCGGCTCTGCCTGCGCGATGTTCAGGGTTTGGATATGGCTGCGCAGGCGTGCCACGCCTTCGATGGTAAGGCGGTGCAAGGCGCGGGCTTTGTCGGGGCCAACGCGGGCGGCGATGGCCTTTGATCCGCAGGCGAAGGCGGGCGAGACGATGCCGCCGTTGCGCCCTGACGCACCAAAGCCGATGGATTGGCTTTCTAAAACGGTGACGGCCACGCCTTCGCGGGCAAGCTCTAGCGCGGTAGTCAGGCCAGCCAGACCGCCGCCGATGATCACGTTGTCGGTCTCCTGCGCGCCTTGCAGCGCGGGGCGGCTGGTGTGATCGGCGCGGGTTTGGGCGTAGAAGGTTTGGGGATACATCAGGCGTCGATTTCGATCCAGACCGGCACATGGTCGGACGGTTTGTCGCGCCCGCGCACGGCTTTGTCGATGCCAGAGCCTTGCAGAAGATCGGCGGCTTGGGGGGACAAGAGCAGATGGTCGATGCGGATGCCGTTGTTACGCTCCCACGCGCCGGCTTGGAAATCCCAATAGGTGTAGGTGCCGGGGTTGTGGTGTTGGGTGCGAATGGCATCGGTGAGGCCAAGGGTCACCAACCGCTGATAGGCCGCGCGCGAGGTGGGCAGATACAGCGCATCGGTCAGCCAGTTTTGCGGGGTGGCGGCATCTTCGGCCTGTGGGATGATGTTGTAATCGCCGCACAGAACCAAGGGCTGTTCCTCGGCCAAAAGCGCGCGGGTGCGGGTTAGCATCCGGTCCATCCAGGCCAGTTTGTAATCGTATTTCGGGCCGGGGGTCGGGTTGCCATTGGGCAGGTACAAACCACAGACACGCACGGGGCGCTTGGGGCCGATCACGGTGGCCTCGATCCAGCGGGCCTGTTCGTCGGCATCATCGCCGGGCAGGCGGCGGGTGACATCTTCCAGCGGCAGCTTGGACAGGATGGCCACGCCGTTAAAGGCCTTCATGCCGTGGGTTTCGACACGGTAGCCTAGGGCTTCAAAGGGCGCGCGGGGGAAGGCCTCGTCCACCGATTTGATCTCTTGCAGGCAGGCGACATCAGGCTCAGCCTCGGCCAGCCAATCGAGCAGGGCTTGGGTTCGGGCTTTGATGCCGTTGATGTTGAAGGTGGCGATTTTCATGGCTTAGGCTCCTGTCGGAGCCTTGGTAGCCTGTCAGGCGGGCGCTGTCACCCCGCAGCTGGCACGCTGCGCAGCCACAGTGCATCGAGTTGGTCGATTTCGGCGGTGTCAAACCGGTGCGCCTCGTCCCAGTAGCGGCCAGAGGGGACGTGGTAGCCAAGATCGGCCTCGCGGGCCAAGGCGGCATCCGCAAGGCCCTCGTCAAACGGGGCGGGGCGGATGTCGGCCAGTTGGGCTTGGGTGGCGCGGGGAAAGACAAGGCGCGAGGGGCCGGTGGACAGGTTGACCATCGCACAGCCTTGGCGGGCGGCCAGAACCATCAGGCGGGCCGACTTGGCTTCAAGGCTGCGCAGGGTGATGTCAGGGCGCAAAGGATCGGCGGTGCCGGTGCCGTAAAAATGGGTCTGGCCTTGGGCCGGATAATGCATATCGCAGCCCAGAACCGCCACAACATCGGGCTTGAGCGCGGCGAGCATCCAATAGGCCGTGGTAAAGGCCATAGTACCACCGGCATAGACAAAGCCGCCATACAGGTTTTGGGTGGGCACGAAGTCTTCTTGCAAGATCAGGCGCTGGTTGGGCTGCGGGGTCGGGCGGCGGTCTTGGGGGAAATCCCACGGGCAGCACAGATCGTCCCAATCGTCGCGGATGCGCCACGCGTTGTTGATCGCCACGATATGGTCAAACGGCGCACGCGGCCAATCGCGCGCGTCCAGCGCGTTGGGGGCAGAGCCGAGCATGAGGGCGATGCGCATGAAACCTCCGAGGAATGAGCGCCGAAGTTAGGACGAATGCGGGCGCAGACGAGTCATCAGAGCGAGAAAGATGTCCCACAGCCGCAGGACGATTGCGCATTGGGATTCTGGATGACAAAGCGCGCGCCGATCAGCTCGGCGGAAAAATCAATCACGGCGTTGGACAGGAACGGCAGCGAGACCTGATCAACCAGCACGCGCTGGCCGTTCTTTTCCAAGATCAGATCGTCGGCGGCGGGGTCGTCAAGCTTGATGTCGTATTGAAAGCCCGAACAGCCGCCCCCTTCCACCGCGATGCGCAGGGCCTTGGCTTGGCCGGTCAGCGCGGCGATTTCGGCCAAGCGGTCAAAGGCGCGGTCGGTGACGCGGGGGGGCAGGGTGAGGGTCATGGGATACTCCTTGAGAGGACAAGATAGGGGGAAGGGGGGCGAGGTTCAAGGCG
>JBAXLX010000111.1:0-9950 GCA_037134595.1 Pseudomonadota bacterium | reverse complement strand
GGCGTCTTGTGCATCGCCGACAGCTGGCCGGGCCAGATGCGCACGCTGTGGGGCGACCACAAGCGCTTTGAAGAGGCCTATTTCGCACAATATCCGGGCTATTACTTCACCGGCGACGGCTGCCGCCGCGATGCGGACGGGTATTATTGGATCACCGGACGGGTCGACGACGTCTTGAACGTCTCGGGCCACCGCTTGGGCACGGCAGAGGTCGAATCCGCCCTTGTCGCCCATCCCAAGGTCGCCGAAAGCGCTGTGGTGGGCTATCCGCACGATATCAAGGGCCAAGGCATCTATGCCTATGTCACCTTGATGCGCGGCATCGAACCGTCTGAAGACCTGCGCAAAGAGCTGGTCAAATGGGTGCGCACCGAGATCGGCCCGATTGCCACCCCCGATCTGATCCAATGGGCCCCCGGCCTGCCCAAAACCCGCTCTGGCAAGATCATGCGCCGCATTCTGCGCAAGATCGCCGAGAACGACTTTGCGGCCATGGGCGACACCTCGACCTTGGCCGATCCGGCGGTGGTGGATGATCTGATTGCAAACCGCATGAACAAGGTGTGACAGACCTGTAAAAAGCCGGACCGTGTGTCAAATCCGGCGTTTTTTAGGGGCTTGGGGCACACCTGCTCGCGGTTTTGATGTGGGCAAGCGCCTCAAAGCGGGGGTTTCACACCCCCGCACCCCCGTGGAGTATTTAGGCAAAGATGAAAGATCAAAGCCCCAAGCGCGGGATTTCGATGGCAGGGCAACGGTCCATCACCACGTCGAGCCCTGCGGCGCGGGCGGTCTGGGCTGCGGCCTCGTTGATGACGCCAAGCTGCATCCAGATGGCGCGGCGGCCCGACAGGTGGGCGATGACGTCCTGCACAACCGTGCCCACTTCGGCAGAGGCGCGGAAGATGTCGACCATATCGACGGGTTCGACAATGTCGCCCAGCGATGCGCGCACAGCCTCTCCCCAAGGCGTCATAACGCCGGCTTGGCCGGGGTTGACCGCAATAACACGGTAGCCGCGCGCCGCCAGATAGGCCGCAACTCGGTGGCTGGGCCGGTCAGGTTTGGGCGACCAGCCGACAAGGGCGATGACCTTGGATTCGGTCAAAATTCGGCTCACAAGCACATCTTGAGTCATGCATACCTGTCCTAAAAGGCGCACCCGGACCTTAGTCCGGGTGCGAGTATGGAACAAGGGACAGTGAACGAAGCGGCGTTCCGGGCCGACTCCTCGCCCCAATATAGGGATACTTCTTTAAGTTTAAAGGAACTCAAAAGAACAGTGATCACCCTAACCAAAGATATTAAATGACACCTTTAGCGCACCGAGGCCGCATAGAGCGCAATCGCCGCCGCGTTCGAGACATTGAGCGAGCCAAAGGCATCGGCAAACGGAATCCGCGCAATGACATCGCAGGTTTCGCGGGTCTTTTCGCGCAAGCCCGGCCCTTCGGCCCCCATCACAATCGCCACAGCCCGCGTGCCTGCATCGGCCATGGCTTGCGAGAGCGTCACGCTGCCTTCCCCGTCAAGCCCGATCAGCACATAGCCCATCTCGCGCAGCGTGCCCATCGCGTCGGACAGGTTGGTGACGCGCAGATAGGGCTGGCGTTCCAAAGCGCCCGAGGCCGTCTTGGCCAAAGCGCCGGTTTCGGGGGCGGAATGGTGGCGCGGCGCGATCACAGCGCGCGCCCCGAACACCTCGGCCGAGCGTAGAACTGCGCCGGCATTATGCGGGTCGGTCACACGGTCAAGGCATACCACCAGCGCATTGCCCTTGCCCGAGATGCAGATGTCTTCCAGCTTGCCCCAGTTGAGCGGGCGCACTTCCATCGCCGCCCCTTGGTGCACCGAATCTTCGGCGATCGGCACGTCAAATTTGCGCGGGTCGACAATCTCGGGTTCAATCCCCGCATGGGGCAGCGCCTCGGCCAAACGGTCGGCGGCGTTTTTGGTCAGCACAAGGCGCAGCTTTTCGCGGTTGGGGTTCAGCAGCGCATCGCGCACCGCGTGGATGCCAAACAGCCACAGCGTCTCTTTCGCCTCTGCGCGTTTGGTGCGTTCTTTGTCGACCACCCAAGTGGGTTTGGTTGTGCCGCTATAGCCCGTCATGATACCCTCGCCTTTGTGCCCCATTTGGCGCGGCTTGGCGCATGGTGCAAGCTGAAACCTTCTGCACTGCCCCCCCTTGACGCCCCCGCGCCCCTTGGATATTCCCCATCCTCAGTGGGCGATATGCTACAAGGTGTGGCAGCGGACTGTAACTCCGCCGAGGCGACTCGTGCCTGGTTCGATTCCAGGATCGCCCACCATCTTCTGACAAGGTATCAAGGTCTTAGCTGCCCAAAGCGCGGCCGTTTGATCCGCTTAGCCCGCAAAGGGCTGGCCCAAAGAGGCCACCGTGTTCAACCGCATCCTGCGCCGGTTCGACGAGATCACCGCCAGCATCACAATCGTCACCGCATAGGGCAAAGATGCCAAAAGCTGCGATGGCAGCGCCACGCCTGCTGCTTGCGCGATCAGCCCACCCAAAGACAGCGCGCCAAAAAGCACCGCGCCAAAGGCGATTCGCCCCGCAGCCCAAGTGCCAAAGACCACCAGCGCCACCGCAATCCACCCCCGCCCCGCAATCATCCCATCGGCCCAAAGCGGGGTGTAGAGGGTGGACGCATAGGCCCCCGCCATCCCCGCCAGTGCCCCGCCAAAGGCCACCGCCGCCAGCCGAATGCGCCGCACGCGAAAGCCGATAGCCCGCGCCGCATGGGGGTTTTCACCCACAGCACGGATGATCAGGCCCAGCTTGGAATGGTTCAGAACGGCCCAGATCGCCACCGCCAAGCCAAAGGTCAGATACACCACCAGATCCTGATCAAACAGCGACCCCATCGCCGGCAGATGGGCCAGAAGCGGTACCGCCCACTTGCCCGGTGCATCCAGCGTCTGGCTTTCCAAGGGCTTGCCGATCAGCGACGACAGCCCCTGCCCCAGCACCCCAATCGCCAGCCCCGCCGCGACCTGATTGGCCATAAAGCCCAAGGCCAGCGTGGCAAAGACCAAAGAAAGGGCGATGCCCGCCAAAGCCGCCGCGGCAAATCCAAGGACGGGGTTGTGGGTGGTATAGGTCACCACAAACCCCACCGCCGCACCCAGCGCCATCATCCCTTCAATCCCAAGGTTCAAGACCCCCGCACGTTCGGTGATAAGCTCGCCAAGGGCCGCCAGCAGCAAGGGGGTAGCTGCGGCGAGCGTTCCGGCAAGGATAAAGGCTAAAATCGTCATGCGCGCCCTGCCCAGTTGAAACTCACGCGGTGCCGGATAAAGGTCAGGCTGCCCAGATAAAACACCAAGAGCAGGCCTTGAAAGACAAACACCGCCGCCACCGGCAAATCGGCCGAAACCATGGCATTGTCCCCGCCGATAAACAGCGCCGCCATCAAGAAGGCCGAAACCACAATGCCTAAGGGATTCAAGCCGCCCAAATAGGCCACGATGATCGCCGAATAGCCATAGCCCGTCGAAACCGACCGCTGCAATTGGCCCAAGGGGCCTGCCACCTCGCAAGCGCCTGCCAGCCCCGCCATCAAGCCGCCCAAAAGCAGGCTGACCCAAACCGCCCGCGCCTCGGTAAATCCGGCATAGCGTGCCGCACGGGGGGCCAGGCCGCCCACCAGCAATTGATAGCCCGAAAAGCGGTGCCGCATCATCACATAAGCCAGCCCACTGACGATAAACGCCCCCAGCAGCGAGATATTCACCCGCGTCCCCGCCAGCAAAATCGGCAAAAGCGCGGCATCGGGGAAGGTCACGCTTTGGGGAAAGTTAAAGCCATGCGGGTCTTTCCACGGGCCCAACAGCAGATAGTTCAGCACTTGGGTCGCAATCAGCGTCAGCATCAAGGTGACAAGGATTTCATTGGCGTTAAAGCGCACCCGCAATCCTGCCGCAATCGCCGCCCAAGCCGCCCCGCCCACAGCGCCCAGCGCGATCATGGCGGGCAGCATCAGGGGAGAGGCCCCGTCAGGAAAATACACCGGCAGCGCACTGGCGCACAGCGCGCCGATGATCAACTGCCCCTCGGCCCCGATGTTGAAGACATTGGCGCGAAAGCCAATCGCCAGCCCTTGGGCGATCAGCATCAAAGGCCCCATCTTCAGCAAGACTTCCGAGATATTGTACCACCCCACAAAGGGTTCCAGCAGCAGCGAATACAGCGCCTGCCCCGCCGGTTTGCCCAAGGCGGCAAACAAGATCAGGCTGGTCAGCATTGCAAGCCCCAAGGCCATCAGCGGTGCTGCCAACAGCACAGGCCGCGACAGGGCGGCGCGGCGTTCAAAGGTGATCTTCATGCCGCAGCCCCGATCATATAGGTGCCGATCTGTTCAACCGAGGTCGCCGCCACATCGACCGAGGGCGACAGATGCCCCTTGTGCAGCACCTGCAAGCGGTCGCAGATTTCAAACAACTCGTCGATCTCTTCCGAAATCACCACAATCGCCGCCCCCGCATTGCGCATCGCCACCAGCCGTTGGCGAATTTCGGATGCAGCCCCAATGTCCACGCCCCACGTGGGCTGGGCGACCAAAAGCACCTTAGGGTCCAGCATCATCTCGCGCCCCATGATGAACTTTTGCAAATTCCCCCCCGACAGCGACCCCGCCTCGGCCTGCGGGCCAGAGGTGCGCACATCAAAGCGGGCGATACAGTCGGCGGTAAAGGCGCGCTCGGCCTTGCGGCTGATAAAGCCGTTTTGCACCAGCCCGCGCCCATGGGCGGTGAGCAGTGCATTGTCGGCCAAAGACATATCGGGCACCGCACCGCGCCCCAGCCGGTCTTCGGGCACAAAGGCCAACCCGCGCTGACGCCGCGCCGCAGCGCCCAGATCGCCTGCAGGTTTTCCCATCAACGTCACAGTCGTAGCCTTTGATTTCAAAGCAATCTCGCCGGAAATCAGTGCAGCCAATTCTTGCTGGCCGTTACCCGAAATCCCTGCAATGCCCAGAATTTCTCCGCCCCGAACGGACAACGAGACATCCTTAAGCGACACGCCAAACGGGTCGTCATTGTCATAGCTGAGCTTCGAAAGCGCCAACCGCTCCTCTCCCAGCCCATGCGGGGTCGGGTGTACGGGTGGCGGCATCGGGCGGCCAATCATCAAGGTGGCCAGGTCATGCGCGCTGCCTTGGCGCGGGTCCAGCCGGGCTGTCACCCGCCCTTGGCGCAGGATCGTGGCGGTGTCGCACAGCTCGCGGATTTCTTCCAGCTTATGGCTAATGAACAAAATCGCCATCCCCTTGGCCCGCAACGCCCGCAGCGTCTCAAACAGCAGCGCCACCGATTGAGGCGGCAGAACCGAGGTTGGCTCGTCCAAGATCAACAGCGCGGGGTTCAGCAGCAGGCAGCGAATGATCTCGACCCTTTGGCGTTCACCCACCGACAGCGCATGCACCATGGCCTGCGGGTCCACCGACAGGCCAAAAGCCGCGCCCAGATCGCGGATGCGACTGGCAAGGTCACCCTTCGATCCCGGCACGATCAGCGCCATATTTTGCAGGACACTGAGCGTTTCAAACAACGAGAAGTGCTGAAACACCATCCCGATTCCCAGCCGCCGCGCATCGGACGGGCTGGACAGGGTGACCGCTTGGCCTTGCCAGAAAACCTGCCCCTCATCGGGGCGTTCCACCCCATAAATCAGCTTCATCAGCGTGGATTTGCCCGCGCCGTTTTCGCCCAAGATGGCATGGATAGAGCCGGCATCGACCGAAAGATCAATGCCGGCATTGGCCTGCACCCCGCCGTAGCGTTTCGATACGCCAGAAAGCTGCAACAGCGGGGCCATAGTTCCCTCTTACTTCGGCAGGGGCGTGGTGACGCCCTTCACATGCCAATCCATCGACAAGATCATATCGTCGCCCAAGGTGACGCCCGCTGCAACCTGTTCGCCGCCGTCTTGGTTGGTGATCGGGCCGGTGAAGGGCGAGAAGGCGCCCGTTTCAATCGCAGCCTCGGTCTCGGTGATTTTCGCCACGATATCGGCGGGGATATCGGGGTTCCAATCGGCGACAAAGACGCATTTGTCAGCCATGCTCAGCCAAGCGGACGCGCCTTGGAAGGTGCCTGCCAGATGCGCCTCGACCGATTGCAGGAAGTAGGGGGCCCAATCGGTGCCAACCACGCCCAGATATTTCGTCGGCGCATAGGTCTTCATCGAGGAATTGAGGTTAAACGCATAAACCCCCGCCTCTTCGGCTGTCTGAATCACCGAAGGCGTGTCTTGCGCGTTCGAGAAGATCACATCCACGCCTTGCGAAATCAGCGCCTTGGCGGCTTGCTGTTCAGAGGCCGGATCGAACCACGAGTTCACCCAGACCACCGACACTTCAAACGCAGGGTCCACCGCTTGCGCGCCCAAGGTAAAGGCGTTGATCGAAGTGATCAGTTCGGGAATAGCAAAGGCCCCGACACAACCCAGTTTCTTGGATTTGCTCAGCGAGGCTGCCGCCATGCCCATCAGGTACGTGCCCTGATAGTAGCGTGCCCCAAAGGGCGAGAAGTTCGGCGCGGTCTTATACCCCGAGGCGTGCAGGATCGACACTTCCGGATGCGCCTTGGCCAGTTTCAGCCCGCCTTCCATATAGCCAAACGAGCCCAAGATCAGGAAGGTGTTCCCATCGGCGACGGTCTTGTTCATGATCCGGTCGGCATCGGGGCCTTCGGCGATGTTTTCGAGCAGGGTCACTTTGACCTTGTCGCCGTACTTGGCCTCTAGCGCCTTGGTGCCCAGTTCCAGCGTATGCGACCAACCCACATCGGCGGCGGGCGAGGGGACGATCAGCGCCACGTTCAGCACATCGCCCGCAAAGGCTGGCACGGGCAGGGCAAGGGCTGTGGTCGCGGCGAGCGAGGATTTTAGAAAGCTACGGCGGTTCAAGGACATGGTCGTCTCCGTTCAGGGTTAAGGGTTAGGTCAGGGTGCGGTGCAGGGCCTCTTCGGCTTGGGCAAACAACTGCCCCTCATCAAGGCCGGGGAAGGCACCGTTTTGCCAAAGGATGCGGCCATTGGCCATGGTCAGGTCGGTGGGGGCACCCACGCCCACCTTGGCGATCAGGCTGACGGGGTCGTGGCGGGTGCCGACATAATCCAGCTTGCGGGTGTCGATGGCGAACAGATCAGCCGCCTTGCCCACTGCCAAACTGCCCAAATCGCGCCGCCCCAACAGATCAGCCCCGCCTTGGGTGGCATAGTGCAGGAATTGCGCAGGGTCGGGCACAGGATGTTTGCGCCCTGAGGCCACCAAGCATTGCAGCATATAGGCCGAATGGATGCAGTGCATCAGGTTGGAATTGTCATTCGACGCCGCCCCATCCACCCCCAGCCCGATGCGCAGCCCCAAAGCCTGCATGGCAGGAATATCGGTGACTTCGGCCCCCACCAGATAGACCGGTTCAGGGCAATGCGACACGCCGGTGTTGGTTGCGGCCAGTTGTGCCAGTTCGGAATGCGTCAGCTCCCACGCATGGGCGTAAAACGTATCGGGGCCGCAAAAGCCCATCTCTTGCAGATATTCCACCGTGCGCATGCCGGTGCGGGCCTGCATGACGGGACTCTCGCATTCGCCGACATGGGAATGTAAGAAAACGCCCTTATCGCGCGCCAAGCGCACCGATTCGACAAAGGTGTCGCGGTAGCAATTGACCGGTTGGCAGGGCGATATCACCACCTGCCGCAGGCTGAACGCGCCCGCATCGTGGTACTGGTCAATCAGCCTTTCGCAATCGGCCAGAAAGCCATCCGTCGTTTCCAGCATCTCATCGGGGATGGTGGAGCCTTCGCTTTTGGGCAGCGTATTGCCACCCCGCCCCGCATGAAACCGCAAGCCAAACAGATCGGCCGCTTCAAACTGGCGATCCATAATGCGCGATCCGGCATGGCGGGGGAAGTTGTATTGATGGTCAAACGCCGTGGTGCAGCCGTGTTTGATCAGCTCGGCCATGGCCACGACCGACGCGTGGTAAAAGCAGTCTTCCGTCAGGCGGGCAAAGATCGGATAGATCCGGTCCAGCCATTGCAGCACGGACAGTTTGGTCCAATCCAGATCGGCGCGGTTGCGCACGAAGGTTTGGAAGAAATGGTGATGGGTGTTGATCAGACCCGGATACACAAACCACCCGCTGGCGTCGATCACTTGGGTGCCTGCTGGCAACGGGCCTGCCGACAGGTTCGGCCCAATGGCGGCAATCGCAGGCCCTTGGATCAAGATATCCTGATCGCGCAGCACAGGCAGATTGGCCGAGCGCACAATCGCCGCGCAAGATTTCAGCACATATCCCATCAGACACCCTCCGGCGCGGGGCGCAATTCGTGCAGGCGGTGAATGCCGGGCATTTCGACAAAGCGGTCCAGCGCGCGGATGGCGCGTGTCCACAATCGAACGGAAGGATAGGCGTCTAGGCCAACGCCGCCATCTTGGGACAGCGCCACATTGGGAAAACACGCGATGTCCGCGATGGAAGGCGCATCGCCCACCAGCCAAACCCCGCCCGCAAAGCGCCGCTCGGTTAAAGCCGCTTCCAATTCACGCAGCGCCGCATGGCCTTGGGCGCGCCATGCGTCAATATCGCCGTCGTACAGCAACATATCATGCAGCCTTGCCATGCCCAAGCTGGCGGCCAAGCGGCCCGAAAAGGCCAACCAGTGCTGCACTTGGGCTGCGGATTTGGGGTCTGACGGCCCCAGCCATTCGTGCCCCGAAAGCTGCGCCAGATAGACCAGCATCGCGGTGCTTTCGGTCAAGATCAAATCGCCATCCACCAGCACCGGCAGCGTGCCCGCCGGATTAAGCCGCGCAAATTCCACCGATTTATGCGCCCGACCGGGGTGAAAATCGACCGCCTCCTGCTCTAGCGTCACGCCGAGCAAAGCCGCCATCAGGCGGATTTTGTAGCAACTGGCGCTGAGGACATAATCATACAGCCGGATCATGCCGCCACCATCTGCGCACCGTAGGTGAGCCCGCGTTTCTTCAGCCACCGCCGATAGGCGATCGAGGTCAGGTCGGCTTGGGTCGGAATCTCCATCCCCGGGTCCAGCGGCAACAGGCGGGGGATCTGGTTTTCAAGAATGGATCGGTCTTGCAGGAAGATCATCTGCTGAAAGGCGATCAGGTCGGCTTGCGGCGTGGTGTCATCATACAGCGCCATCCATGGCCAGACATCGCAAAGTTCCTCAGTTAAGGGCTGGACGAAAATGCCGATCACATCCCAAGCATCGGGCCGCGCGGGGCAGGTTTTATACAGCACCGCCGCCGTGGGGGCAGGCACGCGGTACATATATTGCGTCACAATCCCGCCTTCCGCCGATTTGGCGGCTTGCGGCTGGTAGAAGGTGACTTTGGTGGCCCAAACCTCGTCGCTGTCCTCGCGGATGCTCACCTCGTATCGGTTCACCTCGGTATGGGGTTCAGCACCCAAAACATCGGTGTGCACAAAGGGGAAATGGGCGATGTCCAGAAAGTTTTCCACCGCGCGCAAGGGCGAGCATTTGACCCGCACCACCCCCACATCCACCAAGCGGCGGCCTGTCTCTAAGGCTTCGGGAATGGGAAACAGCGGATGCGCGGGCGTGCCGGGGCAGGCCCAGACATGGCCGAACGCCTCGGTCACGGGCATGGTATCGCCCTGCCCTGTCACGACGATGGCACCGTCTTGAAGCGCAACCGTGATCGGCTGGCCCAACAACTGCGTCACCCGCCGCTGGCCCGCACGGATTTGCGCGGCCATCGCCACCGGATACCATTCGTTCAAAACCTCTGGCGCGATCATGCGGCTTCCTTTCTTTCCGCGCGGCGGCGCAGGTCTTCCAGCCAGCGCGAGGCGGCGATGCGATCCGCCCCGACAGCGCACAAAGCGTGCAGCGTCAGGCCCGCAGCGTTGTGCTGCACCAAAAGACA
>JBAXLX010000110.1:0-10018 GCA_037134595.1 Pseudomonadota bacterium | reverse complement strand
GACGCAAGCGCCCCGCCAGACACGTTTATGTGCGCTCAGGCTCAATAGACCGGTTCCAGCCGCACATTCTTGGGCGGCTCGCGGCGGATGACGGGGATGGTGTACAGCGACACAAAAGCCAGTGCTGCGCTGACCGCGCCGCGCTTGGCTTTGATCCAGCCCGCCAAACCGCCTTGCTTTTTGCCCGCATCCATCAGGCCAAAGGCATCGCGCATCCGGCGCAGGTTGGGCATCCAGCGTTTGTGGTCGATATCCAGTTCCACCGGAAACACCTGCCGCGCGATGGCCGAGGTTTTGCGGAACACCTCTTGGTCGTACCATTCGATATCCACGCCCAAGGCCTTGTGGAATTCCGGCCGCGCATGGTCGCGCACATACATGGTCGAATAGACCGCCGTCAAAAAGAAGCGGATCCACAGCTTGTTGGCGAAAGATTGCGTCAGCTTGGGGTCGGTTCGCATCAACAGGGCAAAGGCCTCGCCATGGCTGAATTCATCATTGCACCATTCACGGAACCATTTGAAAATCGGATGGAAGCGCTGGTCGGGGTTGGCTTCCAGATGGCGGAAGATGGTGATGTAGCGTGCATAGCCGATCTTTTCTGACAGATAGGTCGCGTAGTAGATGAATTTCGGGCGGAAATAGGTGTATTTCTTGGCCTTGGTCAGAAAGCCAAGGTTCACCGCAACACCCGCCTCGCGCAGGGCATCGTTGATAAAGCCGGCATGGCGGGCCTCGTCACGGGCCATGAAGTTGAACAGCTCGCAGATGTCGGGGTTGTTGCCGCGCCGCTTCATTTCTTTGTACAGCACGCAGCCCGAGAATTCCGCCGTGCAGGATGACACCAGAAAATCGATAAACTCGCGCTTGAGCTTGGGTTCCATCGCGTCCCAATTGGCGTCCCACTCGTCGTTCTTCTTGAAATGGCCCTTGTTGGGGTCAGAGCGCATCTGATCCAGCAGCTTGTCCCATTCGGCGCGCACGGGGGTGACGTCGATGCGGTCCATCTCGTCAAAGTCGGTGGTGTAAAAGCGCGGGTTCAGCAGGGTGGTTTCGGTGGCCAGCGCTTGGGTTTCTTGCTGGGTTTGAATGGCCAGTTCGGCGTATTCGGCATCCAGCGCCTTGGGGGTTGCGTTCATAGTGTCACCTCATCCGAGAAGGAAAACTCGCACAATTCCATAAAGCCAAAGTCGCCCGTGAGCCGTGTCCATGCCCGTTCAAGGGCCGAGGCGCGGGTGATGGTGGCTTGGCGGTCTTCGACGATCAGTTCGCCGTAGGCGGCAAGGATCGGTTTGCCGTGGACCAAAACCTCGTCCCCCGGATAGACAACCGCCCCATTGTTAAATCTTACATGCGCATGCAGGCTTTCGAAGCGGTGACTGACTTCGACGGTGCAGGGCACTTCCTCGGCATATCGACTGAAAATTCCCATCGTTTGGTTCCCATTATTGGTTGTCAGTTTTGCGACATGAGCCGTTCGAACGCGGCCCTATTGTCTGATCCGAAGGCGCCCAATTCGGCACTCCATCCAGAGTAGTCGTCCACGGCCGACAGGCGGCCGTTGGCATATTTCACAATACGCACCGGAAGCAGTTTATCAACACCAGCCGTCAGGCGGGCGCGTTCCATGGCGTTTTGAATGACGGTGATAAAGCCGCCATGGGGCAGGTCCATCAAGACCGTTCCGTCGGTGGCCAGAACCGTCACGGCCTGCGCCCCGCCGCCTTGCAAGATGATGGCACGCTCTTGCACCACCTTTGCCGCTTGCGGCACGCCCACATGGGCGCGGCCAGAGTAGACCGAAAAGGCCACCAAGGCCACGCTGGCAAGCACCAGCACCAGAATGGCCCGCAGCAAGGGGGCTGGTATCTTGTCGGGGTCCTGCGACGGGCGCGCGTAGGTCATGGACATCTTGCTACTCCGCCGCGCTAAGGGTCAGGCCCGCGTGGGCCATCGTGACAACAGGCTGGTTCAGGCGGGTTTGCGCGGCATCGGCCAAAAGCTTTGCGACCTGCGCGGCATCGGGGATGCAGCGCAGCATCGGTTCGGTTTTGGTCAAGCGCCACGGGCGCACATGGGGCCAGCAGACCAGATAGGAAATCGTCGTATCGCCCATAGTTTCCAGCGCGATCGACCCCGTTCCGTTTTGGCGCAGCGCCAAGGTGGCATTGGCCAGTTGCTTGAACGGAATGTTCAAGGTGACCGTCAAAGCCGCCCCGATCCGCATCGCCACCCGTGCGCTGGTGACGGTGTAAAGCGTCGAGCGCGCTTGAATCAGCGCCACCAGATAGACCATGGCGCAAAAGGCCAATCCGATCACCAGATAGGGCAGCGTGACCACGACGCCCTCGCCCAACGTGTTCCCAATGATGCTGGCCCGCCAGACGGCCAGCACCACAAAGTAACCCGCAAACCATGTGATCTTATAGGCATCCCGTGCCAAGGCGAAGGCGTCGGGGCGGCCTTGCCACAGGATCTCTTCGCCCAGCGGCGGGCGGGCGGGTAGGCCCGGAACCGGTTCTGAGGCGAAGTCGTCGTGGGCGCTCATGGCTTCCAGCTTTCCGAACCGCCCTTACGCTTGGCTTGGCCGTACAGAGTGCCGCCGGCGTAATAGGCGCTGATTTTGTCTTCTTCCAGCAGCGTCACCTGCGTTGCAGACTTGGTGCTGGGCACGCCTTCGAACAGGTCGGATGACAGCGAATTGATCCGCACCCGATCTTTCCAGATTTTCACCATGGGCATCGGCACCAAGCGCTTGCCGCCCTCGTTCAGGTTGATTTCCAGATAACGCACCAATTGCTCGGGCGCATCGACCCACATATCAGAGATGGTGCCGACGACCTCGTTGTCATTGGCCTGCACCACCAAGCCGCGCGGATCAGGACCGGCCGAGACGCCAAAGGCTGTCGCCACCGCCATCGGCTGGATCTTGACATGGCCGTGGCCATCCAGTTCGGGCACATCGCGGCGCGGGGCCCAAGCAGCAGCGCCAACGCCGTCCGCCATCGGATCGCCCAAGGGCGCATGGGGGAAGCCGTCAGACACAGCCGTACGCCCGAGTGCTACTTCGCGGGCCTCGCGGGCGCCGTTGGGTACGGTCACCTCACCGCGACCATGGGGCAGCAGAAAGGTCTTTGGGCTGGGCAGCGGGAAGGGGCCCTGATTGGCCGCAGTCGCCCCGTCTTCGGTTTCCAGCGGGTAACCTTCGCGCATATTCTCGGTTTGCAGATAATAGACCAGCAGCGCGAAAAAGCCCCAGAAAAGCCAGATCGCCAGCGACGCAAGGTCGAAGTGGCCGAAGAAATGAGTACCGATCATTGGGATGTCCTTTCAGTTTGGAAAGTCAACAAGACCCATACGGGCCGTGTTGGCTTTGGTTTGTGCGTTAAACAAGGTGACCCGCACCAGAGGGGCCAAGGCGATCAGCGTGGCAAAGAGCACCACGATTTCGATTTGATAGACGGCCGCGTAGCCGAAGGTTTTGGTTTCAAACAGTGCGCCGAATTTGCCCTGCATCGCATAGGTGCTGACCCAATCGCGGATGCCACCGCCCAGCGCGATCGAGACACCCGCCGCCGTGGCCTGCGCCGCCCCCCAAGCCCCCAGCACCAGCCCGCGCCCGGCCTTGCCCTGTTCGGGCATGGCCATAGCGGCGGTCAGGGTTGAGACAGCAAAAAGCCCCGCCCCCAGCCCGATGCCCCATGCGCCGACATAAAACAGCACGGTCGAGTTTATCGGGGCTGCAAAGATCACCATCAAGAACGCGACAACCCCCACCAGCAACCCGCGCGCCGCCATGCGGTACATATCCTGCCCCTGCGCCATCCAGCGCCCTGCCAGAATAAAGCCCACCAGCGCGCCCATCGCGTTGCAGGCGGTTAGCCAAGTGGTCGAGCCAACCGATAGGCCCAAGATTTCCGCCCCGTAGGGTTCCAAAAGCACATCTTGCATTTGAAAGCCCATGGTTCCCAGCATCACAACCAACAACAAACGCCCTGCCGTCCCACCCGCCATCAGATCGCGCCAGCCCTCGTGAAAGACGGGGCGCGGCGCCTCCATCTCTTCTTTCGACATGGGGCGGACTTTTTCCTGCTTCCACAGGGCGATCAGGTTCAAGACAATCGTCGCCACCCCGCAGCCTTGCACCACGCGCACCAGTTTGATCTGGTCAAAGTCGCGCAACAGCAGGCCCAAGATCACAGCCGAAACGGCCATGCCAAGCAGGTTCATCACATACAAAAGGGCGACAACCCGCGGGCGGGTTTCTTCCGTTGCGCGGTCAGATGCCAGCGCCAGACCCGCCGTTTGGGTCATATGCATGCCAATGCCCGTCATCAAAAACGCCACCGCCGCCAAGGCCTTCCCCGCCCATTCCGGGCCACGCACATGATCGCCCGATAGAACGATCAGCGCAAAGGGCATAATCGCCAGCCCGCCCATCTGCCACAGGCTGCCAAACCACAGGTAAGGAATACGCTTCCAGCCGATCCAGCTTTTGTGCGTATCAGACTTATGCCCCAGCATCGCGCGGAACGGCGCTGATACAACCGGCAGGGCGATCATCACCGCCACCACGCTGGCCGGCACGGCCAGTTCCACAATCATCACGCGGTTCAGCGTGCCCAGAAGCAGCACCGAGGCCATGCCCACCGCCACCTGAAACAGCCCCAAGCGCAGCAACTGCGCCATGGTCAACCCTTCTGATGCGGCATCGGCAAAAGGCATCCACTTGGTGCCCAATTGCTGGATATGTTTGGACTTAAAGACGATCACGCCCGATACTCCAAACATTCCGAAATATAAAACCCGCGTGCGACGCGCTCGACCTTGGTCAAACGCGCGTCAGTCGCGCGGTTCAGAGTGCTAAAGGCATGCGGCACCATGATCGGGCTGCGATCCGAGCGCGGGAAAGCCTTGCCCAAGGTCCAAAAGGCCATCAGAAACGCCGTGCGCGGGGCCACCGTGAACACCACCGCCTGCGCGGTGTTGCGGCCCAAGCGGTGCAGGGCTTGCGTGATATCCTCGGTTCCGTAGTAAATTAGGCTGTCCATCGCCAAAACAAAGTCAAACCGCCCGTAGTCCGCCGTCATATCGCCGCTGGCAAAGGTCACTTGGTGGGCATGTTCGGCGGGCAGGCGATTGCGGGCGATGTCCACCAAGGCCGGCGATATATCCACCGCCACAACCTCAGCCCCCCGCGCCGCCAGTTCGGCCGTCATCTGCCCGGCCCCGCAGCCTGCATCCAGCACCCGCGCGCCGCGCAGATCGGCAGGCAGGCGGCCCAGCATCACAGCGCGCATCCGGTCGCGCCCCTCGCGCACGGTCTGGCGAATGCCACTGACCGGCGCGTCAGAGGTCAACCGCTCCCACACTTTGGTGGCGGATCGGTCGAAGTAGTCTTCGACCCGCGACAGAGTGGATGCGTAGTCAGCCATCAATCAAACCCCAGCAATTCAAAAATCTCGCGGTCGGGCAAGGGCGCAGGCGAAGACCCTTCGCCGCCCACCGACCGCCACAGCGTATCGGCCAGCCGCATATACTCGGCCCGCGCCATGACGATGTCTTGCTCGTCGGCCATCTCGAACAGGGTTTTCTTTTTCAGGCGCGAGCGGCGGATGGCGTCGATGTCGGGCATATGGGCCAAGCGGTTAAAGCCCACGCGTTCGCAATACCGATCCACCTCGTTGGTTTCGCGCGAGCGGTTGGCCACACATCCCGCCAGCCGCACCTTGTAATTGCCCGACTTGGCCTGAACCGCCGCAATGATGCGGTTCATGGCGTAGATCGAGTCAAAATCGTTCGCCGTCACGATCACGGCCCGATCGGCGTGCTGTAGGGGGGCAGCAAACCCGCCGCAGACCACATCGCCCAAGACGTCGAAAATCACCACATCGGTGTCATCCAGCAGGTGGTGCTGCTTGAGCAGTTTCACCGTCTGCCCCACCACATAGCCGCCGCAGCCGGTGCCGGCAGGGGGGCCGCCAGCTTCGACACATTTCACGCCGTTAAAACCTTCGGCCACGTAATCCTCAGGCCGCAGTTCTTCGGCATGAAAATCGACATCCTTCAGAATGTCGATCACCGTCGCCTGCAACCGCCCCGTCAGGGTAAAGGTGCTGTCATGCTTGGGGTCGCAGCCGATCTGCAACACCCGTTTGCCCATCATCGAAAAGGCCGCCGACAGGTTGGACGAGGTGGTCGATTTGCCAATCCCCCCCTTGCCATAGACCGAAAAGACCTTGGCCCCTTCGATCTTGGTTTCCGCATCCTGATGCACCTGAACGGAACCTTCCCCGTCCAGACCGCGCAAAATTGGAACCGAATCCAGGCTCATGCTTTTGCCCCTTTCATACTTGTAAAAATATCCCCGCCGGAGGCTCCGGCCGTGGGATTCGCGCCATGTGGGCAGGATAGCGTCATTCGGCTGCAATCCCTTCCAAACGGTCTTCCAGTTCATCGGCGGCCTGTTGCAAGGCGGCCAGCGTGGCGGGGTCGGGCGACCAATACGAGCGTTCCGACGCTTCGATCAGGCGGTTGGCCATGCGGGCACTGGCTTGCGGGTTCAAGGCCGCAAGGCGCTTGCGCATCGCCTCGTCCAGCACAAAGGTTTCCGACAGGCGCTGATAGACCCATGGGTCCACCGCTTCAGCCGTGGCCGACCAGCCCATGGTGTTGGTCACATGCGATTCGATCTGGCGCACGCCTTCGGCGCCATGTTTCAAAAGCCCCTCGTAGAACTTGGGGTTCAACGTGCGCGAGCGGCTTTCCAGCGCGATTTGATCGCGCAGCGTGCGGATCTTGCCCGTCCCGCGCGTTTGGTCGGATATATAGACCGGCGTTTCCGTGCCCCGCTGGCGCTTGACCGCCCGCGCAATGCCGCCCAGCGTGTCAAAGTAATGGTCCACCGAGGTGACACCCAGTTCGACCGATTCAAGGTTCTGATAGGCCATTTCGACGTTCTTGAGCGCCTTTTGCATCAAAGCCGCCTGCTTGACAGGCTTGCCGTTCAGCCCATAGGCAAAAGACTTGCGCGCCTCATAGGCATCGGCCAGCTCGTTTTCATCGCCAAAGGCCGAGCTGTCGACCAACTGGTTGACGTTCGACCCATAGGCCCCTTCGGCATTGGAAAACACCCGCAAAGATGCCGTTTCCATATCGCAGCCCATCTGCTCGGCATAGGCCAGCGCATGGGCGCGGATGAAGTTTTGCGCCAAGGGTTCGTCAGCCATGGCGCATTTGTAGGCCGCCTCGGCCAGCATCTTGGTTTGCAAGGGAAGCAGATCGCGGAAGATGCCCGACAGGGTCATCAACACGTCAATCCTCGGTCGGCCCAGATCGGCCAGCGCCACCAGATCAGCCCCGCACAGCCGCCCGTAAGCGTCAAAGCGCGGCTTGGCCCCCATGAGTGCCAAGGCTTGCGCAATCGGGCCGCCGTCTGACTTGATATTGTCCGACCCCCACAGCACCAGCGCGATAGAGCGCGGCAGCGTGGGGTGGGCGGCCAGCAGTTTGTTTGCCTGTGCCGCACCATCACGCAGGGCGAATTCGGTGGGCATGCGGAAGGGGTCAAAGGCGTGGATATTGCGCCCCGTTGGCAGGATTTGCGGCGAGCGGATCAAATCGCCACCGGGCACGGGCTTGATAAAGCGGGCCGATAGGGCGCGCAAAATGCCGGTGATCTCGCTGTTTTCTTGCAACTGGCTGTCGATCTTGGCGCGCTCAGTGGCATCCATTGGCGGCAGCAGGTCAAGATAATCAGCGCGGGCTTGCGCCGACATGGGTTGGCCCACGATGTGCAAGCCATCGGGGATCAGGGCATCTTCAGCCTCTAGCAGTTTCAGCCAAAGGGCGGCGGGCTTTTGACCAGCCATATCCACCACGGCGGCTTGCTCTGCGATCAACGTCTCTAAATCGGCACGCTCAGGGGCGTCGGCGGGCATAGACCGCCAGCGCGTCAGGCTGTCTTTGAGGTCGATCAAGCCTTTGTACAGGCCCGCTTGCGCCAAAGGCGGGGTCAAATGGGTGATGGTGATGGCGTTCGAGCGGCGCTTGGCCAAGCTGGCCTCGGACGGGTTGTTGGCGGCGTATAGGTAGATATTGGGCACTTCGCCAATCAACCGATCAGGCCAGTCGCGCGCACCAAGGCCCGCTTGCTTGCCGGGCATGAATTCAAGGGCACCGTGCATGCCGAAATGTAGGAAGACATCCGCGCCGTAGGTGTTGCGCAGCCACAGGTAGAACTGCACGAAGGCATGGGTGGGCGCAAAGCCACGTTCAAACAGCAGACGCATCGGGTCGCCTTCGTAGCCGAAGGTGGGCTGAAGGCCGATAAAGACATTGCCCAACTGGCGGCCCAGCACAAAGACATTGCGCCCGTCGCTTTGCACTTTGCCCGGCGCGGGGCCCCAGACGGATTCGATTTCCGTCAAAGACGGGGTTTTGCGCACAATCGTGTCGGCATCGACAAAGGCCGCGACATTGGCCGGTTGGCCGTAGGTTTTGGCATTGCCGCCCAAGACCGCCTCGCGCAGGTCTTGCACGGTTTGGGGCACATCAAGCGTGTAGCCTTCGGCTTTCATGGCTTTCAGGGTGTTGTGCAAGCTTTCAAACACCGACAGATAAGCCGCCGTTCCCGCAGCGCCTGCATTGGGCGGAAAGCCGAACAGAACGATGCCGACCTTTTTGTCGGCATTGCCCAACTGGCGCAGCTTGGCCAGCCGCTGGGTTTTTTCGACAAGCGAGGCGATCCGCTCGTGGCAGGGCGACATGGCGCGGCTGTCGGGTGAGCCTTTGCACATCACGCTGCAGCCCGTGCAGCCGTCAAGCCCATGACGGCCGGCAAAGACCGTGGGGTTGGTGGCACCGTCAATCTCGGGCAGGGCGATCAGCATGGTGGTTTCAATCGGGCCAAGACCGGTGCCCGCATTGGCCCATTGGCCCAAGGTTTGAAATTCCAACGGATGGGCGGCGATATAGGGCACGTCCAGATCGGCCAAGGCCGCGACGGCGGCGGGGCTGTCGTTATAGGCAGGGCCACCGACCAGCGAAAAACCGGTCAGCGAGACCATGGCATCTATGCCCTTGGCGGCCTTGAAATAAGCGTTGATCGCGGGGCGGCCATCCAAGCCACCGGCAAAGGCGGGGATGCAGGCGATGCCCCGCGCTTCGAAGGCAGCAATCACGGCATCGTAATGTGCTGTGTCAGAGGCCAGCACATAAGAGCGCAGCATCAACAGGCCAACGGTCAGCTTAGCGCCAGCAGGGCGCGGCAGGTCGGCCAGATTGGTGGTGATCCGCGCGGCCAGTTTGGGGTGGTACAGGCCCACATCAGGGTAATCGACCGGCGCTTTGGCCACAGCGCCACGCCAATCTTTGCGCGACGCATAGCGGCCGATCAGGAAGCGGACCATTTGTTCGATATTGTCGTCTGACCCGCCCAGCCAATATTGCATCGACAAGAACCAAGCGCGCAAATCCTGCGCCTTGCCGGGGATCCAGCGCAGGATCTTGGGCAGGCGGCGCAGCATCGACATTTGCTTTTCGCCGGAATTGGACGAGGTCTTGGCGCTGGGTTTGAGCTTTTTCAAAAGCTCCATCGTCATCGAAGCGGGCTTGGACATGTCCAGATCGCCCATCTTGGTCAGCTTGACGATGGCGCTGTCAGCCACAAGACCGATGAAGGCATCGAGCCGGGGGCGGGCCTGTTGCAGGTCGGGCAGGATGGCGGTGATGTGTTCTTCGATGAAGAGCAGGTTCGCCACGACGATGTCGGCGGTCTTGAGCGCCTCTTTGCAGCGGGTAAGGGCGGCGGGGTTTTCGGCCCATTCGGCGGCGGCGTGGATCGAGATGGTCAGGCCGGGGAAATCTTTGCTCAGGCGCGGGGCGATGCGGGCGGCGGGGCCTGCAGCGTGTTGATCAAGTGTCACCACAACGATGTTGTAGCCCACACGAGTGCCGCTCATGTAAATCAACCCATCATTATTGTATTGCCAGAAACTTAAATTTAGTTTTAGTGAAG
>JBAXLX010000109.1:0-10056 GCA_037134595.1 Pseudomonadota bacterium | reverse complement strand
TCCGGTTAAACAGTCAAAAGCTAGTGGTCAGTTTTCCGCTTTGGGCGGTGTGGCTGGCGCATCTGTGGTGGCCGGCAATGCTGTCAGCGGTGTTGATGACGCGGGCAGTTGCGGTGCCGCAGGCGCTGGCACCGTGCCGCCGATCTGGTCGATCACCGAAGATGTGGCGCTGTCATGGGCGGCCAAAATCGTCAGCGTGATTGACGTTGCAATGAACAGCCCTGCGAAAATCCACGTCACCTTGCCCAGAGCCGTGGCCGCCGAGCGGCCCGAGACGACCCCGCCGGTGGACCCCATTCCTAACCCGCCGCCCTCGGAGCGTTGCAGCAAGACAACACCGATCAGCAACAAAGCCAAGATCAGATGGATGGCGAGGATGACGTTTTGCATGCGAACAAGCCTTTCGGGGTGACGCGCCTATCTAGGCGCATGCGCGCAGGCCCGCAAGCCCTCTGGCGCGGGCAGGGGGCTTGCGGGCGTAATTTTACGTATCGTAGACCGATGCGCCCTATTCGGGCAGGTTACAGACAGCCGAAAGTTTGTTGCCATCGGGATCGCGCACATAGCAGGAATAGAAGTTTTCCGAATAGCGCAGGCCCGGCGCGCCTTCGTCACTGCCGCCGTTTGCCAAGGCTGCGTCATAAAAGGCGCGCACGGCGGCGCGGGTGGGGGCTGTCAGGGCCAGCATGGTGCCATTGCCCTTGGTGGCGGGTTGGCCGTCAAAAGGCGTGACGATGTACAAGCTGGGGTCGGCATCGCCGGGGCGGCCGTAGCAGGCTTCGTCCCCATCGGGGCGCAGGTCGACGATCCCAAGCGTGGCCAAGGTGGGGCCGTAAAAGGCGCGGGCGCGGGGCAGGTCGTTGGTGCCTAAGGTGACATAGTAAAGCATGGGGGCCTCTTGCTGGGTCGGTACTCTTGCAGTGTGCGCGGAGGGTGGGGCGGCCTGCAAGGGGTGCTGATCGGTTGCGGGCCTGCTTGGCACTTTGTGGTTTCGCTGGCCGCTGCCACTCGCTATAGGTCAGGCGGTTTTTCCAAGATGCGAAGGTGACGCCATGGCCAATGTAGTCGTTGTAGGCGCCCAGTGGGGCGACGAGGGCAAGGGCAAGATCGTCGACTGGCTCTCTGAGCGGGCCGATGTGATCGCGCGGTTCCAAGGCGGGCACAATGCGGGGCACACGCTGGTGATTGACGGCAAGGTTTACAAGCTAAGCCTGTTGCCCAGCGGCATCGTGCGCGGCGGTAAGCTGTCAGTGATCGGCAACGGCGTGGTGGTCGATCCGTGGCATCTGGTGATGGAGATTGACAAGCTGCGCGGCCAAGGCGTGGATATTACGCCCGAAAATCTGATGGTGGCTGAAAACGCCAGCCTGATCCTGCCGATCCACGGCGAGTTGGACCGCGCGCGCGAAGGCCAAACAGGTGTGGCCAAAATCGGCACGACGGGGCGCGGAATTGGTCCGGCTTACGAAGATAAAGTGGGCCGCCGTGCCATTCGGCTGGCCGATCTGGCGGATGAGGCGACTTTGGTCGCGCGGGTGGATCGGCTTATGGGCCACCACGATGCGCTGCGCCGTGGCTTGGGGGTTGCGCCTGTCGATAAAGACGCTCTGCTGGCTGCCCTACGCGCCATTGCACCGCAGGTGCTGCCCTATGCCCAGCCCGTTTGGAAGGTGATGAATGACGCCCGCCGTGCGGGCAAGCGCATTCTGTTTGAAGGCGCGCAGGGGGCCTTGCTGGATATTGATTTTGGCACTTATCCCTTTGTGACATCCTCGAACGTGATCGCGGGGCAAGCGGCAACGGGCGTTGGTCTGGGGCCTACGGCGATTGATTTTGTGCTGGGGATTGTCAAAGCCTATACCACCCGCGTGGGCGAAGGGCCCTTTCCGGCAGAGCTTCACGATGATGAAGGCGAGCGTCTTGGCGCACGGGGCCATGAATTCGGCACCGTCACAGGCCGCAAGCGCCGCTGTGGCTGGTTTGACGCGGTTTTGGTGCGCCAAACCTGTGCCACCTCGGGCGTATCGGGCATTGCGCTGACCAAGCTGGATGTTCTGGACGGCTTTAAGACGCTGAAAATCTGCGTGGGCTACGATCTTGACGGCAAGCGGCTGGATTACTTGCCCACCGCCGCCAATGCCCAAGCCCGCTGCACGCCGATTTATGAAGAGATGGAAGGCTGGTCGCAAACCACTGCAGGCGCGCGGTCGTGGGCGCAATTGCCCGCGGCTGCGATTAAATATGTGCGCCGGATTGAAGAGCTGATCCAGTGTCCGGTCGCTTTGCTCTCGACCAGCCCCGAACGGGACGATACGATCCTTGTCACCGACCCTTTCGCGGATTGAGGATATGGCATTGACCTATAAAACCCGTCGCAGGCTGGCGCTACTGGTGCTGTGCATCGGGCTGCCCGCTTATATCGTCATCGCGGTGTCGCTGGTGGCCTTGATCGACCGCCCCTCGGTTCTGGTCGAACTTGCGATTTATGTCGGGCTTGGCATCTTGTGGATCGTGCCGCTCCGGCCGATTTTTCTGGGGATCGGCCAACCAGACCCAGACGATCGTGCCTGAACGCGCCCGCTGTGCAGCCGATCAAGCCCCGGCTTGGCCCCGTCGGCGGGGTGCTTGCAGGCCAAGCCCTGCGGATGGTTGGGTCTGATCGAGGTCTTGTTGAAAGGCGCGGCGCTGGGCGGTTTCGGTGTCGGCCAAGGGGGCTGACCTGCCACGCTCGGCGATTTTCGCCATCACAAGCGCTTTCATCTGCGCCATCGCGGCGGTTCGCCGCTGGGTTTGGGGGTCTTCCAAGGCGGCTTCGGTTGCCTGCAGCAGACGGCTGACCGACACATCAGCGCCCCGCGACACGGGCTTGTGCGGCACATCCGCCTTTTCTTCGGGCCAAGGCCGGTCTTTGGCAGACGGGGCCATATCTGGCCCCAAAGGGTTGGGCGCGGGCTGTCTTGGGTGGAGAGTTTCTGCCGGGGTTACAGGGACAGCCCCAAAGTTTGGCATCTGCGCTGTTAAGCTGCTCACATGCGCGGTCACCCGGTGTAGTGTGGCGATCGGATCATCAAAGCCTTCCAGCGTGCAGCTAAACGCCCCATAAGAGACGGTAAGGATCCGTTTGGTATCCGACATCAGGGGGCCTTTGCAGTGTCTTTGGGCGAGAATGCCCGCAGGGTCGCGCTATTCGATGGACAAAAGGTGGTGATTTAATGGATGGATTGTGTCCCTGACCAGAATTTTCGCCGCAATTGGAAAGACATCCGCCCATGACCCAGCCGCTTGTCCAATCTTTGCACGGTGTGACGCTGGCGGGTGGGGGGCGGTTTTCGGCCAGCCTTCTGGCCCAAGCCCGCGCCTTGGCCCCAAGACTGGTCGCGGCGGACAGCGGGGCCGACCGGCTTTTGGCCTTGGGGGCAGAGCCCGAGGCGGTGATTGGCGATTTTGATTCGATCTCGCCGGCTGCGCGCGCCCGATTGGCGGGGCGTTTGCATCTGATAGCCGAGCAGGTGACGACCGATTTCGACAAGGCCCTGCGCTCGATCGCAGCGCCCTTTGTGCTGGGTTTGGGCTTTGCCGGCCAAAGGCTGGATCACGGTTTGGCGGTGCTCAACACCTTGGTGCGCCATCCTGACAAGCGGTGTTTGATCTTAAGCGGGTCGGATGTGACCTTTCTGGCCCCGCCTGCGCTGGATCTGACCCTGCCCAAAGGATCGCGCCTGTCGCTGTTTCCGATGGGTGCTGTGACAGGCGAAAGCGCGGGCCTGCGCTGGCCCTTGCAGGATTTGGCCTTTGCGCCTGACGGGATGATTGGCACCTCAAACGAAGTATCCGGCCCCGTGCGCCTGCGCTTCAGTGCGGCTTTGATGCTGGTTATATTGCCTCGTTCGGCAGTGGGGGCGGCATTGGATGGGCTGATCCCTGCTGGTGTTCGTGGCGAATGATATACAGCCCCGATCCCGTGATCAGCACAATGCCCACCCATGTCAGTGCATTGGGAAAATCGCCAAAGATCGCATAGCCCAAGAAAACCGCCATCGGCAGTTCCAGATAATGCAGCGGTGCAAGGGTGGCCGCGGGGGCGTATTTCATCGCAATCGTCATGCACAAATGGCTGATCGCCGCCCAGAACCCCACGCCAAACAGATAGGCCCAGTTAAGAAGGTCGGGCGAAACCGGGTCCAACTCGCCAATGCCCGACCCGTTGAACGCCCAGAGCAGCGGCAAACAAATCACCGTTCCCGCAATGGATGTGTGCAGCTGCATCGTCACCGGATGCACGCGGTTTGACATGGCCTGTGTGGCCATCTCGTAAAACGAAAACGACAGCGCGCAGCCCAAGGGAAACAGCGCCACCAGCCCGTAGTGGTTGAGCGAGGGTTGAATGACAAACATCGCCCCGCCAAACCCCACGACCGAGGCATAGATCCGCCGTTGCCCGACCGGATTGCCAAAAATCAACCGGCCGAGAAACATCAAGATAAAGGGCATGACAAAGACAATGGCGATGGAATCGGCAATCGGCATGTACTGCACCGAGGCGACAAAGCAATAGGTCGACAAGATCAGACAGATCGCCCGCAAAACCAACAACCCCGCATCCCGCCCGCCTGTGCGCCAATCGAGCCGCATCGCCAAGATCACCGGCAGCATGCACAGCCCCTGAAACACAAAACGCGCGGCGGTGATCTGGCCCACGGGAATTTGCGTGGTGGCCAGTTTAGAACAAGCGTCCAACAAGGGGGCCAGAATACAAAAGCCCACCATCAGCAAAGCGCCGCGCAGGGCATCGGTCGGTTTTAGCAATTTGGCACATTCACGGCCAAGCCGCCCAGAGAGGTTTCTTTGTACTTTTCGTGCATATCCTTGCCCGTCTGGCGCATGGTTTCGATACACACATCCAAGCTGACCAGATGCTGCCCATCGCCGCGCAGTGACAGGCTGGCGGCAGAGACGGCCTTGATCGCCCCCAACCCGTTGCGTTCAATGCAAGGCACCTGCACCAGCCCCCTGACGGGGTCGCAGGTCATGCCCAAATGATGCTCCAGCGCGATTTCGGCGGCGTTTTCCACCTGCTCGACACTGCCGCCCAACACCGCAGCCAGCCCCGCAGCAGCCATAGCCGCAGCCGACCCCACCTCGGCCTGACAGCCGCATTCTGCGCCCGAAATGCTGGCATTGTGCTTGCAAAGCCCGCCAATCGCCGCCGCCGTGAGCAGAAAATCACCGATGCGGTTGGTCGAGGCCCCCGGCACATGATCCAGATAGTACCGTAACACCGCCGGCAGCACGCCTGCCGCCCCATTGGTGGGCGCAGTCACAACCTGCCCGCCAGCCGCGTTTTCTTCATTCACCGCCATCGCATACAGCGACATCCAGTCGTTGATCACATGCGGGGCCGTCATATTCAGCCCGCGTTCGGCCAACAGCGCATGGTGAATGCCCTTGGCACGGCGACGCACTTTCAACCCACCGGGCAGAATCCCCGTGCCCTCCATCCCGCGCGAGATGCAGTGGTTCATCACCTCCCACAGGCGGGCGATGCCCTTGTCGATCTCGGCCTTGGTGCGGTACTTTAGCTCGTTGGCCAGTTTCATCTGGGCAATGGTCAGGCCAGACTTCGCCGCCATCTCCATCATCTCGGCCGCCGTTTCAAACGGATAGGGCACATCGGCGCGGGCCTTGGCTTTCGATCCACCCGCTTCGGCCTGCTCGGCGGCGGTCAGCACAAAGCCGCCCCCTATGGAGTAATAGGTTTCTTGCAAGATCACATCGCCTTGCGCGTCGGTCGCCTTCAAGATCATGCCATTGGCATGGCCGGAAAGGGCGGGGCCATAGTCAAAGACCAAGTCTTTCTTGGGGTCAAAGGCCATCTCGCCCAAGCTGGGGGGGGTGATTTTATGGGTGGCGTTGATCGCCTCTAGCACGGTTTCAGCTTTGGCCGCGTCATAAGTGGCCGGTTCAAACCCCGCCAGCCCCAAGATCGTGGCGCGGTCGGTGGCATGGCCTAGGCCCGTAAAGGCCAATGACCCGTGCAGCGAGGCTTTCAGCCCCGCCGCCCGAAACGGCGAGGTTCGCAGCGTTTCCAAGAACCGCGCTGCGGCGACCATCGGCCCCATGGTGTGGGATGACGAAGGGCCGACTCCCACTTTGAACATATCAAAGACAGACAGAAACATGGGGCCCTCAATAAGCTGCGGTGAAGATGGTGGGGGCGCAGCCTTCGGCCTTGGCCACATCCTGCGCTGCGGGGCAGGTTTCAAGCTGGGCCAAGATCGGCCCAAGGGCGGGCAGATCGGCGGTGGTGATGCGGGCGGGATGGCCTGCCGGAAAGCCCGACAGCCAGCGCACCAAAACGCCGACATAGAAGGAAAAGATCGACGGTTTGGCCGAAAGCCATTCAGGCGCATCGCGCGCCACCATCTGGTCTAGAATGGCAAAGTGCTCCTGCAGCTTTGCCCCTTGGTGCGCCACGACCGCCGCAGCGCAGTCTGCCCCTGCAACCCGCTCGGGGTAAAAGACCTGCATCAAGGGCGCGTGCAGGTTGGTGACGGTGTAAAAGTACCATTTCAGAAAGGCCGCGCGGTCTGCGCTGCCCTGCGCGGGTGCCATGCCTGCATGACGCTCGGCCAGATACATCAAAATCGCCGCCGTTTCGAACATTGGGCCATCGGGCGTTTCCAGCGCGGGGATTTTGCCCAAAGGGTGCATCGCGCGGTAGGCGGGGCTGTCCAGCTCGCCTGCGGGGCGGTCGATCTGGCGTTCGCCAAACTCTGCCCCCGTCAGCCGCAGCGCCAGCCGCACGATGAACGAGGCAGAATCAGGCGAGAAGTACAAAGTATAAACCGGTTGGGACATCGCGCGCTCCATCTTTGGGCTACGATAGGGGGCAGGCGGGGCGGGCTACAAAGCAAAACCGACAGGTGAAGCGGGAAAATGGCGAGAAAAGGTGGATTCCTGCAAATTTCTCGCGATCTGTTCCTGGTTTGTTTACCCCGCCTTAATCACAATCCCCAAAGATCAAGGCCAGCCCACCCACCCTTTATCAGAGGTTCCCATGCCCGCCCTTCCCGCCCTGATCGCCGTGTTTCTGCCCGTCGCCACTGACACCCTTCCCCAACCTGCCGCTTTCACCATTCCCGAAACGGCGGTGCGTCAGGTGATGGATGATCCGCAAAAGTATTTCGACGATATGACCGACCTTATCGCCGCTTACGGCGTGGATGGGGCGATTACGGCCGAGCAGGTCGACACCAGCATTGCCTTTGAACAGGCCAAGGCGCGCAGTTATGTGATGTCGGTGCTGGCCGATGGCGATTTGAACCTTGACGGCGTTCTGACGGGTGATGAACTCCGCCGCACCAAGGCGGCGATCAGCGCATCGGCCCGTGCGCGGTTGGTGCGGGTCTTTACGCAGGCCGATGCGGATGGCGACGGCAAGGTCAGCGCCAGCGAGGCTGCGGCCTTTGGCCTGCTTGCCGCCGACAAAGCAGTGTCCGCGACCGAGATCAAAACGACCAAACTGGTGATGGCCTTTGATGCCAACGACGACGGCAGAGTGACGGTCAAAGAGGTGCGCGCTGGCCTGTCGTTTTAGACAAAGCGGCCTAAGCCCCAAAGAAATCCCACAACAATTTCAGGTTCAACGTCACAATCGCTCCGGCCACACCCCAAGCCAAGGCCCCCAGCCACAAGGGGGCCACCAGCGCCCCCATGCGCGCGCGCGAGGTGGTGAACAGCACCAAAGGAATGACCGCAAAGGACAGTTGCAAGCTTAACACCACCTGCGTCAGAATCAGCAGCCGACCTGTTCCCGCCGCCCCGTAGATCAGCGTCACACCAGCAGCGGGCAAAATCGCCAGACTGCGGGTGATCAACCGGCGCAGCCATGGGGCCAGACGCAGGCGCAAGAACCCCTCCATCACGGCTTGGCCTGCCAGCGTGGCCGTGACAGTGGAATTCAGCCCGCAGGCCAAAAGGGCGACCGCAAACAGCACAGGCGCCACCCCCGTGCCCAGCAAAGGCCCGATCAACTGGTGTGCATCGCCCAGATCGGCGACCTCGGTTTTGCCCGTGGCGTGAAAACTCGCCGCCGCCAAGATCAAGATGGCCGCGTTGATCAGCAGGGCGAACATCAGGGCAAGGGTCGAATCGATCGTGGCAAAGCGCAACGCCTCGGCCTTGTCTTGCGGGCGCTCGCCCCAGTCGCGGGTTTGCACGATGGCCGAATGCAGGTACAGGTTATGGGGCATCACCGTCGCGCCCAAAATCCCCAGCGCCAGATACAGCATTTGCGGATTGCGCAGCACATCGGCTGTTGGCGCAAAGCCGCGCAGCACGCCGCCCCAGTCGGGATTGGCCAAGGCGACCTGAATGGCAAAGCACAGCGCGATCAGCGCCAAAAGGGCGACCACAAAGCCCTCAAGCTTGCGAAACCCGCGCTTTTGCAGCCACAGGATCAAGAACACATCCAAAGCCGTGATCAAAACCCCCAGTTCCAGCGGAATGCCAAACAGCAGGTTCAGGCCAATCGCGGTGCCAATCACCTCGGCCACGTCGGTGGCAATAATCGCCACCTCGGCCGTCAACCACAAGGGGATGGACACCCAAGCCGGAAAGGCATCGCGGCACGCCTGCGCCAGATCGCGCCCCGACCCAATCGCCAGCCGTGCCGATAAAGATTGCAGAACAATCGCCATCAGGTTCGACAACAGCGCCACAAACAACAGCGCGTAGCCGAATTTTGACCCGCCCGCCAGCGATGTCGCCCAATTGCCCGGGTCCATATAGCCCACGGCCACCATATAGCCCGGCCCCAGAAAGGCCAAAAACCGCTTCCAAGGGGTTGCGCCCAGCTTCACACTGCGCGCCACCTCGGACAAAGCCGCAGGCCCTCGGGGGCTGTTCCAAACGGCTTTGCGCGGGGGGGCCTTGGGGATCACTTGGGCCGATCTGGGATGAGATTGAGAATTATTCTCAATATGGGCAGCGATCCCCGCAAGTCAAGGTCGCCCCTCTTGCCGTTTGGCCATAGAACCCGCGCCCAGCTTTGATATAAGCGCGGCCAAATGGTCAGGAGCCCAAGATGCACAAGGACTTGTCCCCCGTCGATACCGCCAAATATGTCGCCGCCGAACGCGCGGTTGATTTCGTGCAATCGGGCATGAAACTCGGCCTTGGCACAGGGTCCACCGCCGCGTGGATGGTGCGCTGCTTGGCCGCACGGGTGCAGGCCGAGGGGTTGCAGGTGATCGGGGTTCCGACCTCGACCCGTACCGCAGACCTCGCGCGCGACCTAGGGCTGACGATCACCACGCTGGAGGAGGCCAAATGGCTTGACCTGACCATTGACGGTGCAGACGAGTTTGACCAAGCCTTCAACCTGATCAAAGGCGGTGGCGCAGCGCTGTTGCAGGAAAAGATCGTGGCCGCCGCCAGCGACCAGATGATTGTGATCACCGATGCCGCCAAGGAAGTGGCCAATCTGGGCGCTTTCCCGCTGCCCGTCGAAGTGATCCGCTTTGGCTGGACCACCACGCAAGTGCTGATCGAAGAGATGCTGTTGACCCAAGACGTCTTCGCCCGCGATGTCACCTTGCGCATGGCCAAAGACGGCCCCTTGCTGACCGACGAGGGCAATTACATTCTTGACCTGCATCTCAAGCGCATCGGCCATCCGCAGCGGTTGGCTTTGGCTTTGAACCAAATTCCCGGCGTGGTGGAAAACGGCTTGTTTATCAACCTGTGCGACCGCGTCATCATCGGCCACACCGATGGGCGGGTGGTGGTGCGCGACAACCACGACGGGTCGGTTGACGCCAGCAAAGCCGCCGTTGCCCCGTTGGACAATATCTTCGCCGATCTGGGAGAGTGACCTTGCCCTTTGACTACGACCTTTTCGTCATTGGCGGCGGTTCTGGCGGCGTGCGGGCTGCGCGTATTGCGGCGGCCGAAGGTGGGGCGCGGGTCGGTCTGGCCGAGGAAAGCCGCATGGGCGGCACCTGTGTCATTCGCGGCTGCGTGCCCAAAAAGCTGATGGTCAACGCCTCGGCCTAT
>JBAXLX010000108.1:0-10115 GCA_037134595.1 Pseudomonadota bacterium | reverse complement strand
GGGGGCTGGTTTGGGGCGGGGAGGCTTGTATAAGGGCAAAAAGCCCTGTGAGGTCTAATGCTTGCCCCTTTCGCCTGTCACCCTGGCCAATCGCGCGGTCGCCTGTTTGACGAGCGGCTGTCGTCGTTTCGCTCGCCTTTTCAGCGCGACCGCGACCGGATCATCCATTCCAGCGCGTTTCGGCGGTTGAAGCACAAGACGCAAGTCTTTGTCGAACACGAGGGCGATTATTACCGCACCCGCCTGACCCATACGATCGAAGTGGCGCAAGTGGCGCGCACGCTTGCGGGGGCTTTGGGGTTGAACACCGATTTGGCCGAGGCAATCGCTTTGGCCCATGATTTGGGCCACACCCCCTTTGGCCATACCGGCGAAGATGCGATGGAGCGGTTGATGGCGCCTTATGGCGGCTTTGATCACAACGCTCAGGCCTTGCGGATTGTGACACGGCTAGAGCGGCATTATGCCGATTTTGACGGGCTGAACCTGACATGGGAGACCTTGGAGGGCATTGCCAAGCATAATGGCCCGCTGCGCGGCCCTTTTGCCGATGACACGCACGCAGGCCCCTTGCCCTATGCCTTGGCCGAGGTGAACGCCGCTTGGGATCTGGAACTGGACACCCACGCCAGTGCCGAGGCGCAGGTGGCCGCCATTGCCGACGACATTGCCTATTCGCATCACGATTTGCACGACGGGCTGCGATCGGGCCTGTTTGACGAGAGGGATCTTTTGGACCTGCCCGTCACCGGTCCGGCTTTTGCCGAGGTCGACCGGCTTTACCCCGGGCTGGAAAAGATGCGCCGCAGGCATGAAGCGCTGCGCCGGGTGTTTGGCCGGATGGTGGAAGATGTCATCACCGTCGCGCAAAACCGCCTTGCCGCAGCCCAACCGCGCAGCGTGGGTGACATCCGTCACTTGGGCACCACGGTGATCCGCTTTTCCAAGCCTTTGTATCAAGAGTTAAAGGCCGTTCGGTCGTTTTTGTTCACGCGGCTTTATCGCGCGCCTTCGGTCATGCTGGAGCGCGCGCGCGTCAGCCGGGTGATCGACGGTCTTTTTCCGCTGTTTATGGCCGCGCCAACCCTGCTGCCAGCCGAATGGCAGGCAGATATCGCGGCCGCTGCGGATGAAACCAATTTGGCGCGCTGTGTGTGTGATTATGTGGCTGGGATGACGGACCGCTTTGCCTTGGGCGAAGGCGAGCGGCTGTTGGGCGGGGATTTTGCCGCGACCGCTGGCTGACGTCGTGTGGGGGATTGGCCGGGGTATGGATATTTGGGCAAGTATGAAGGGCAGAAGTCACGCCTTTCGGGCGGCCTTAACCCATAATGCCACCAAGACCACCGAGAAGAGCATGTTCCAAGAGGCCATCGATAGGCCCAGCATCTGCCACGCCACTTGATCGCATTTGACCACAGGCGCGGCTTGAATCTGCGCCAGCAGGTCCTTGGCCGAGATATTGGCAATCGACCCCGAGGTGCAGGTGGTCGGGCCGGGCCACCAGTGCCGCTCCACGCCGGTGTGATAAGCGCCGAACGCCGCCGTGGTGAGCGCAGCCGCCGCACCTGCAAGGGCCAAAAGGCGCACCAAAGCGGGCGGGCGTGACAAGAGCGCCAACATGCCAAGGCCAAGGGCTGCAAGGTGCGGATAGCGTTGCAGCCAGCACAAGTGGCAAGGTGCCAAGCCGCCGAGATATTGGAACGCATAGGCCGCAGCGAGCGCCAAAAGCGACCCCCCCGCCGCCCATGCGATCCACAGCTTTCGCGTCACCGGGGCTTTAGACATTCATCTTCACTCCAAGGATGACGATCACCACCACAAGACCGACAAGCGCCACGGCCGCCATCCGTTTGGCCAAGACGGCGGCCAAGGGCGCGCCGTAGCGCTTTAGGGCCCAGCCGAGCAAAAAGAACTTCCCCCCCCGCGCCAGCGCGGCCGCCAAGATGAAAAGCCCGAGGTTGAAGCCGATGGCCCCCGCAAGAATAGTGACCACCTTCATTGGCGGCAGATGGGCAACACCTGACGTGAGCAGCAAGACAAGGATCATCGCCGTGCCCGTCTGCGCCTTTAGGGCCTCGAACGCGGGCATGGAATGCCAGAAGTTTAGCGCCGGTGTGGCGATCAGATCGAACAAGAACTGGCCGATGACCCAACCAAAGATGCCGCCCAGAACCGAGGCCAAAGTCGCAATCGCGGCGTAGCGCATCGATTTTGCAGATTTGGCAAGGCACATCGGCACCATAATCACTTCCGCCGGCAGCGGAAAGACCGAGCTTTCCAGAAAAGCCACCACGGCCAAGATGGCTTGCGCCTGCGCGGATTGCGCGGCCGCGTGCAAACGATGGGTCAAACGGGGCAACAACATGGGCGGCCTTGGGCTTGGGGGCGGGCGCGGGGTGCCCTGCGGATGCATGTGGCGGCTTTGAGAGGCGGGGTCAAGGGCAGGGCCTCGATCATCGCATGCGCATTTCGCGACGAGAGGCGTTGACGCCGCCGCCTGCGCCCATTAAACGATTGCGCAGTGCGGGCGTGGCGGAATGGTAGACGCGACAGACTCAAAATCTGTTATCGCAAGGTGTGTCGGTTCGAGTCCGACCGCCCGCACCAGTGTTTGAAAAAATATGTAGCAGTAACAATGGTTTGGCGTTTTCAGGGCTTATTGTGTCCGCCTTTTTATCCCCCTGTCCTTCGACGCCGGGAGGGAACTTGACACATCTACACTGTCAGAGTGTGGCCTTGAATTGCGTCAAAGGTCACCATCGCCTTGAGGACATGGATCGGACCTTAGAGGCAGTCGGCGGGTGTAGCTCAATGGCAGAGCAGAAGGTTTCCATCTTTAAGACGAGGGTTCGATTCCCTTCACCCGCTCCATTTCAGACCGAGGCCGACGTATCCGCGACGCGGTACCAATGGCTCGCTTAGACCAGACTGGATTAGGGACATGTCTTGGCCGAGACTGCCGCAGGATGGTGCGCGGCGTGCGGATCTTATCGCGGGCTATTGGCTATGGGTTTGGGCGATCAGGTGAGGGGGGACTGGGGGATCGAGTGGAAAAAGCTTTGCACAGACCCTGACAGCCTTTGTGGACGACCGTACCAAGTGCGCTGTCGCTGCGCCCAAGCAGAACGGCACCTTAGCAACACCTGATATCTGTGCCGCAAATGGGTCTGCCTTGCCCAAGCCCGCAGAGTCACTCACCAAACCCAATGCCCATCCTGCGCTTTATGACTGGAATGAAAAGCTCAAGAAGCCCTGTGCCGATCTTATGGCTCTTGCCAATAGAGAGTTTGTCGATGCCGAACCCCAAGGACCTGATACCGCTGCCCCAACAACCTCGCCCTCCCCACACACCCCGGCTTCCGGCGGATATGCCGGATGCGGTCATCGGGCGGGGGCTTGCCGATGCCAATCATCATCCCGGCTACGCTGCGGCCAAGTCTGGGGAAAGGCAAGCAGCCCTCAGGCTTGCTCAGGATTTGGTGTCTGATGACATGGTAAACCGTGTTCGCGCCCTGATTGGCGACCGAACTGCCCTGCTATGCCCCGTCATTTCTGTCGAGAAAACAGGGCGTAACAAGATACCCCTCGCCGTTGCCGCAGTTCTGGGCCGTTTGCTTGGCCTTATGTCGAACCAAGATATCGTTCAGGTCAACCAGCCGCATCGCACAGGCCTATCCGGCCTGGATCGCCTCTTTGCATTACCCGTATTTGACGGCGCTGTAGAGGCAGATAGAGCCTACCTGCTGATTGACGATGCAATCACGCAGGGCGCGACATTCGCTGCGCTGTCGGCCCATATTCGGGCCAACGGCGGCAGGGTGTTGGGGGCCGTGGCCTTGACCGGCAAGCAGTACAGTGCGAAACTTGCGCTGCAACAAGCAACTTTAGAAGACCTGCGGGGAAAATATGGCGACCTTGAGCAAAACTTCCGCAGAGAAACCGGCCATGGGTTCGACGACCTCACCGAATCCGAAGCACGCTACATCACAAAACTCAAACATGCTGACGAATTCCGAGATCGACTCCTTGCGCAGCGAGGCTAAGGCTGACGCCGCTTGGATGGACGCGCAATTGGACAAGACCGAAGGGTAAGTTCGGCTATTTCAAAAGCAAAGCCCGCTGTCCAGAATACCCGCGAGAATGCCATCGCGCAGGGCAGTATGTTTGCGGCGCGGTCGGCGCCTATTCGGGCCAACGGCGGCAGGGTGTTGGGGGCCGTGGCCTTGACGGAGGCGCCGGACGGTTCTACACTTTAGGTTGAAAGTCAACTTTAGATGACCCGCGGGGAAAATATGGCGTCCTTGAGCAAAACTTCCGCAGAGAAACCGGCTATGGGTTCGACGACCTCACCGAATCCGAAGCACGCTACATCACAAAACTCAAATATGCTGACGAATTCCGAGATCGACTCGTTACGCAGCGAGGCTAAGGCTGACATTGAGTGGTTCAAGGCGCAACGGAACAAGACCGAAGGGTAAGTCCGACTATTCAAAAAGCAAAGCCTGCCGTCCAGAATTTCCGCAAGAGGGCCATCGCGCAGGGCGGTATGCGCGACGGGGTCACGACCGAGGAACGAGATCGGATCAAATCGCTGGAACGTGAGGTTTGCGAGCTGTGGCAGGCGCGTGAAATTCTGCGCACAGCGTCCGCTTATTTTGCGCAGGCGCAACGCGACCGCCCACTGAAGCGATGATCGCCCGCATTGAGGGTTCTTTTTGGTGTTAAGCTGATCTGCTAGGTCCTGCCGATCGCGCCGTGAAGGTTTTAGCACCGTCTTGTGTGTCGTGCTGATCCTTCAAACGCATCTGCCCGACATCAACGCAATGCGCAGCTGCGGCCAGAGATCAAAAGGGTCTGGGATGACACCTCTCACGTCTATGGGGTCCCTAAGGCATGGCCCCAAAGGAACGGTGATGAATTTACGCTGGCGCGATGCCCTGTCATCGGCTCCGGTCTCAGCGAAAATCGACTTGTCCGGGCTTGGATCTTTCCGGCCCCCGCACCCATCGTTACGCACCGCACCAATCGTGCGGGTTTTGCATGTCTGGCTAACCCCGTGTCGTACAAAGCCAATATGGCCCTCAGCTCGGCGAAAAGCGGGATCTTATGGCCGCCGGGGGCGGTTGGCTTTGGGGTTGGCATCAGCTTGTCGATGAGGCCAGCAGCGCCTTTGCGGTTTGTTCGTCGGTGACAAGGGTTGTCGGGCTGATTGTTCGGATACTGGCGCGAATGGCGTTGAGCTTGTCTTTTCCGCCAGAGATCAGCACCCGTTCGGGCGTGCGCCGCAGTCTGGCAAGGTTGACTGAGATCACGCGGCTGTTCACCTCGTGATCCACCAAGTCACCATTTTGGTTGATGAAATTGTACAGCACGTCCCCGATGGCCCCCGCTTCGATCAACGAGCGGCGGTCGGCTTCTGACAGATAACCCGCGCGGTAGCTGGTCGTCATCGAACTGATCCCGCCGCAAGACAGCAGCGCCATATCCAGTTTGTCAGCCATCTCGAAGATCGCAGACAGACCGCACCGTTCGAGCAACGCGTGTTTGGTTTCGGGGCTGTCGACCACGGCAGGGGCGGGGATCAGGAAGCCTTCGCCCTGAAACAGTTCGGCAAATTGCCACGCGAATTCGGCCGGGTTGAAGCGGCGGGCAGCGGCGATACCGCCCAACAAGGAAACAACACGAAAGTCGTCCAGTGTTGCACCGGTGATGAAGGGCAAGGTGTTGAACAAGGTGCGGCCCCAGCCCACGCCGACGGTCATGCCCGCCCGCATTTCACCCGAGATAAAATTGCCCGCAGCGGCGGCGATCACCTTGACCGGGTCACTTTCCGGGTCAGCGCAGGGGGCCACGATGACGCGGTTGATGCCAAAGCGGGTTTCCACCTCGCGTTCCAGCAACAGAACGTCGATCAGGGGGGCGGCGATGGTGATGCGCACTTCATTGCGGCGGCGGGCATCGGCCAAAAGCCGCACCACCATGACCCGACTGATGCCAAGCTGGGTGGCGATGTCATTCTGGGTCAGGCCCTCGACATGGTACAGCCAGATGGCCCGCGCGCGCAGCCTGTCGGACTCGCTTTGAACGCCTGTGCTGTGATGGGCAACTTGCATGGCAGGGTCAGCCTTTTGATCAGCCCACGGGTTCGACAGAGCGGATCATCCTTTGGATAATCCGAGCGACCCTTTCTGGGCATTCGATTTGCGGAATATGCCCTGATGCGCTCAGAAGATGAAGCGCGAATTCGCCGTCAGCCTTTATGGCATGGGCAGGGGGGATGATATGGTCGGCGCGGCCCCAAATAATCTGCAACGGGCATTCGGCGCGTTGCAAAGCGGGGCGCAGGTCAAAGGCTTGAACGCCGTCTGGAAACAGGGCTTGTGCCGTATCGGCCTGACAGGCGCGCAGCGCCGCATCGGCGCGGGCGCGCATGGCGGCGCGGGCATAGTCATCGCTGATGCCCTGCGGCGTGGCGGTCAGGCGGCGCAGCCAAGGGGCCAAGCTTTCCACACGGCTGGCGCGCACGATGCCGTTCAAGGCGGCGGCATCAATCTCGGGGCCAAGTCCGGCGGGGGCGATCAGCGTCAGGCTGGCGATGCGGCGTGCGCGAATATCTGCCAAGGCCAGCGCAAGGGCTGCGCCAAGCGAGTGGCCGACAAGGTGAACGGCTTGGCTGTCGCGTGTGGCCTCGTCAAACGCCTCAACCACCATGCGTGAGAGGTCTTGAAAGCTGTTCACCTGCCGCTTGGGGGATTTTCCGTGGCCGGGAAGGTCAAAGCGCAGCAGGGGCGCAGTTGGGCCAAGGGCCTTTTCCAATGGGGCCCAAGAGTGGCTGTCGGCGGTGAAGCCGTGCAGAAAGACGATGGGGTTGCCTTGACCGGCGCGGCGCGAGAGGTGCAGGGGGCCGGATTCGCTTGTCCAACCACTCGGGGCGGGCATGTCCGTTATAGCGGGGGCTGTGCGTGCCGCGATCTGCGCTTGCACGTCAGCCTGTTGGATGCGGCCCAGTGGGCCGGTGCCTGTCACCTCGGCAAGGGTCACGGCGTTGTCACGGGCTGCTTTGCGCGCGGCGGGGGTGGCGCGGGTGCCCATAGCCTGCGGCAGTTGCACCGGTTGCACGATAACAGTGGCAGCAACAGGGGGCTTGACCGCTTCGGGCGCGGGGGCTGCGGCTTGTTTGACGGGGGCTTGCCCAGCGGCCATGCCGTCGGGGTAAATCCATGCCAAGGTGCTGCCCACCGGCACTTTATCGCCGACGTTCGCAGTGATGTGATGCAAGCGGCCTGTTGCGGGGGCTTCCACCTCCATCGCGGCCTTGTCGGTTTCGATGTCAAACAGGGCTGCGCCGCGTTCAACCAGTTCGCCGTCTGCAACGTGCCAGACGGCCAGCGTGCCGTGGGTCATATCCATATCGACCTTGGGCAGGATCACCTCGGTCGGTTGCAATCCCGCCGCTGGCGATGGCGCGGCGGGTGCCGCCGCAGATGGGGCTTGGACCTTTTCGCCCTCGGCGTACAACATGGCGATGGTTGTGCCGACGGCCACCTTGTCGCCAGCCCGCGCTGTGATCTGGTGCAGGTAGCCGGTTGCGGGGGCTTCCACCTCCATCGCGGCTTTGTCGGTTTCGATATCAAACAGCGCTGCGCCTTTTTGCACCAATTGCCCTTCGGCGGCATGCCATGTGGCAAGGGTGCCGTGGGACATATCCATGTCGACCTTGGGCAGGATCACTTCGACCGGCATCGTCAAACCTCGCGGCGGGCAAGGCGGCGGGCGGCGGCCTCGATCGTGTCAACCTGCGGAACCGAGGCGCGTTCCAGATCGGGGTTATAGGGCACGGGGGCATCGGCAGCGCCAAGGCGCAAGATCGGGGCGTCAAGGTAATCAAACGCATCGCTTTCCGCGACCATGGCGCTGATTTCTGCCCCCACACCGTAGGCTTTCACACCTTCGTATACCACCAAAAGCTTGCCCGTCTTGCGCACCGAGGTCAGGATCGTGTCGTGGTCAATCGGGCGGATCGAGCGCAGGTCGATCACTTCGGCCTGAATGCCATCGGCGGCCAGCCGTTCCGACGCCTCTAACGCGCGGTGCAGCATGATCGATCCTGCCACGATGGTCAGGTCAGACCCCGTGCGGCGCACCAGGGCTTTGCCAATCGGGGTCAGATAGCTGCCTTCGGGAACGTGGCCGCGGGTTTTGTAGAGAAGTTTATGTTCAAAGATCATAACAGGGTCAGGGTCAGCCAAGGCGGCCAGCAGCATCCCTTTGGCATCTTCGGGCGTGGCGGGTTGCAGCACCTTCAGGCCCGGCACATGGCCAAACCACGCTTCGATGCTTTGGCTGTGCTGGGCGGCTGCGCCCGTGCCAGAGCCTGACGGCATGCGAAACACCACGGGCACCGAGGCCTCTCCGCCCAGCATATAGCGCAGCTTGGCGGCTTGGTTGACGATCTGCTCCATGGCCAGCATGGCGAAATCGGAAAACTGGAATTCAAAGATCGGCTTTAACCCCGTCAGCGCCGCCCCCACGGCCACGCCTGCCCCGCCCAGTTCGGAAATTGGTGTGTCCATCACGCGGTCAGGGCCAAAGCGGTCGATCAGGTCAAGTGTGACTTGGAAAGCCCCACCGTAAACCCCGATATCTTCGCCCATGAGGATCACGGTCGGGTCGGCCTGCATGGCGATGGCCATGGCTTCGCGGATCGCCTCGGCATAGGACAGGACGCGTTCGCTGGTGTCAGTCGACGGGACGGGGTTCGATGCGACGTTCATATTCAAGCCTCTGCGTAGACGTAGCGGGTGACTTCGGACAGGTGCGGTGCCGCACTGGCCTTGGCAAATTCGATGCCCTTTTGCACATCGGCCACGGCTTCAGCGGCAATGGCATCGGCGGCGGTATCGTCCAAGATGCCATGCGCGATCAGGTCGGCGCGGAAGCGGGCGATGGGGTCTTTGGCCATCCACGCCTCGATCTCGTCCTTGGTGCGGTAGCGGTTGCGGTCAGATTTGGAATGGCCGCGCCAGCGGTAGGTCAGGTTTTCCACAAGGCTTGGCCCCTCACCTGCACGCGCACGGGCAATGGCGATATGCAGCGCCTCGGCCACGGCAGAGAAATCATTGCCGTCGACCGTGACACCGGGCATGGCATAGGCGGCGGCGCGCTGCGAGATATGCTTGACGGCGGTGGACCGAGCGGTCGAGGTCGACATGCCGTAGCCGTTGTTTTCGCACACAAAGATCACGGGCAGTTTCCAGACACTCGCCATATTCAGCGATTCGTGAAACGCGCCTTCGTTGTTGGCCCCGTCCCCAAAGAAGCACACCGTGACATCAGACTTGCCCAACCGCTTGGCGGCCAAAGCTGCGCCTACAGCGATGGGCAAGCCGCCGCCCACAATGCCATTGGCCCCAAGGTTGCCGGTTTTGACATCGGCAATATGCATCGATCCGCCGCGCCCGTGGCAATAGCCGGTTTCCTTGCCGAAAAACTCGGCAAACATCCGGCCCACATCGGCCCCTTTGGCGATGCAATGCCCGTGGCCGCGATGGTTCGAGGTGATTTTGTCTGAATCGGTCAGCTCCAGACAGCTTGCCATGGCGCTGGCTTCTTGCCCGATCGACAGGTGCATCGTGCCGTGGATCATGCCGCGGGTGTAGCTGTCTTCGGCCCCTTCCTCAAAGCGGCGGATCAGGTACATGCGCTTGAGCGCCTCGCGCAGTTGGGCGGGGGCGTAGTGGCGGATGGCGAAGGGGCGGTTGTCGGCGAGGGTGTCAGCCATGATTACAGCCCCAACATGGCGTCTTGGCGGGCGCGCAGGGCCGCGATTTTGCTGTTGGCGGGCACGGCGGTGTTGGCGCGGGTGATCAGATCGCCTTTTTTGATCGGCGCTGTCACCTTGGCCCCGGTCAGCAGACCGCAGGGGATGGCCCCCGCGCTGCGCGCCTCAGCCGCTGTCATGATCCACGCGCGGTAGCAATATTCGCCAATCTGGTCGAGGGTTTCGCCCACGGCCATATCCTTTTTGGCCACAGCGCAAACCTCGGCCACAGGGCGGGCCATCGGCACCATGTCGGCCTTGCCGTAAAGCACCACACGCGCGCAGGTCAAAG
>JBAXLX010000107.1:0-10190 GCA_037134595.1 Pseudomonadota bacterium | reverse complement strand
ATCGAAATCTCCCCACCTTCGAATACGCCGGTGTCGTTGCGCACGATGCCGCCGCGGTCGGTGGCCCCCTCAACCGGCGGGCGATAGCGGGTCAGACGACCGATCGAGGGCAGGAATTTGCGGTAAGGGTCTTCGGCATACAGGCGGCTTTCCATGGCCCAGCCGTTGATTTTGATATCGGCTTGGGCGAAGGGCAGCTTTTGCCCATCCGCCACACGGATCATCTGTTCGACCAGATCAATCCCCGTGATCAGTTCGGTCACAGGGTGTTCGACTTGCAAACGCGTGTTCATTTCCAAGAAATAGAAGTTGCGGTTGCCATCCACGATGAATTCAACCGTGCCCGCCGAGGTATAGCCCACAGCCCGCGCCAAGGCGCAGGCCTGTTCGCCCATGGCCTTGCGCGTGGCGGCATCGAGGAAGGGCGAGGGCGCTTCTTCGATCACCTTTTGATTGCGCCGCTGGATCGAGCATTCGCGTTCATGCAGGTAGACCGTGTTGCCGTGCTGGTCGGCCAGCACCTGAATTTCGATATGGCGGGGTTGGGTGACGAATTTTTCAATGAAAATCCGGTCATCCCCGAAGGAGGCCGCCGCCTCGTTCTTGGAAGACTGGAACCCCTCGCGCGCCTCTGCCGCATCCCATGCGATCCGCATCCCCTTGCCGCCGCCGCCGGCAGAGGCTTTGATCATCACCGGATAGCCGATCTCGCCCGAGATTTTCACCGCCTCGTCAGCATCCGCGATAATGCCCATATAGCCGGGCACCGTGGAAACCCCCGCCGCTTGGGCGATTTTCTTGGAGGTGATTTTATCGCCCATCTGTTCGATGGCCGAAGAGGGCGGGCCGATGAAGGCCACGCCTTCGGCCTCTAGTGCTGCAGCAAAGGCGCGGTTTTCGGACAGAAAGCCGTAGCCGGGGTGCACGGCCTGTGCGCCTGTGGCGCGAACGGCTTGCATAATCTTGTCGATCACGATGTAGCTTTGCGCGGCAGGCGCGGGGCCGATGTGATAGGCCTCATCCGCCATTTTGACATGCAGCGCACCCCGGTCAGCGTCAGAATAGACGGCCACGGTTTTGATGCCCATTTTGCGGGCGGTCTTGATCACGCGGCAGGCAATTTCGCCGCGATTGGCGATCAGGATCTTGGTGAACATGGGTATTCCTTCGCAATTATGCTTGCCGCGGTCGCAAGACGATCATTTGGGCGGGGGGCGGGCATCTTAATCGTCCCAATCCTCGTCGCCGCCACCCAAGGCATCGGGGGCGTCTTCGGCGAAAACCTCGGGGAAAGAGGCGCGCGCGCGGGCGGCGTCAATTTTCAACAAGGCGTCGTAAGAGGCGGGGTTGAACGGGTCTTCGGCGGGCACCACCTCGCGGCCAAACAGCCATGACAGGCGGCCTGCGTCCAGATTGCCGCGTTCAAAGGGCTCTTCGCCGAAATACTGCCACAGGGCCGCCATAAAGCCTGCATCGGCCATGCGGTCCACATGTTTGCGGTCGCGAAAGCGTTCGCGCTTGGTGATTTTGGTGGCCCCGTCTTTCATATTCGCGCGTCGGATGACGAATTGGAAATCGGATCCGGGCAGACGCCCGGGAAAGCCGCGGTGTTTCAGCATAGGTTGGTCTTTCTTATCAGGCGCGGCATTCAGAACATCTCCCATTGGCAGACGCCATCTTCGATTGTGTAGGAATTGAAGAATTGCGTCGCGTCGGGGTCGTCTTGGCCCAAGGGCACGTCGCGGTCAGAGAGCGAGATGATGATTTGGGCTGGTTTAGGCGCAGTCTTGGGCAGGTGTTTGAGCGCAAAGTCGGTGCACAGATAATCCATATCAAGGCCCGCGGTGTCGGCGTCAATCTTGCCTGTGTCGCGCGCTATGGCGGGGGCCAGAAAGCGAAAGCGCAGGGCGGGACCGTCTTCGCCGGGCACGTCAGATACGGTTTCCAGCAGCGTCACAGCTTGACCAGAGGGCACATTTATAGACTCGCCTGCCCATAAAGGCAGCGGCAACACAAAACCAAGAAGGGCAGGCCAACGCGGCATGGGTCTCATCTGTAACAGGGGCATCACAGCGGGATATTGTCGTGTTTTTTCCAAGGATTGGATTGTTTTTTGCCCCGCAGTGACGCAAATGCCCGCGCCACGCGCTTGCGGGTGGATTGCGGGTGGATCACCTCGTCGATAAAGCCCTTTTCGGCGGCAACAAAGGGGTTGGCAAAGCGGGTTTCATAGTCTTTCACGCGGGCGGCGATCTTGTCCTTATCACCCAGTTCCGAGCGATAGAGAATTTCCACCGCCCCTTTGGCCCCCATCACGGCAATCTCTGCCGTGGGCCACGCATAGTTGAAATCCCCGCGCAGGTGCTTGGAGGCCATCACGTCATAGGCCCCGCCATAAGCCTTACGCGTGATGACGGTCACTTTGGGCACCGTCGCCTCACCGTAGGCAAACAGCAGCTTGGCCCCGTGCTTGATCACCCCGCCCAATTCCTGCGCCACACCGGGCAAAAAGCCCGGCACATCGACCAAGGTCAGGATCGGAATTTCAAAGGCATCGCAAAACCGCACAAACCGCGCCGCCTTGCGCGAGGCGTCGATATCCAAGCACCCCGCCAGAACCATCGGCTGATTGGCCACCACGCCGACCGTCTGGCCTTCCAGCCGCACAAAGCCTGTGATGATATTGGCGGCATAATCGCGCTGGATTTCGAAAAAATCCCCCTCGTCGGCGACTTTGTGGATCAGCTCTTTCATATCATAGGGCTGGTTGGGATTATCGGGAATCAGCGTATCAAGACTGGTTTCCAACCGCGCCGGATCGTCAAAAAACGGGCGGACGGGGGCTTTTTGGCGGTTGTTGAGCGGCAGGAAGTCGAACAGGCGGCGTGCTTCGGCCAGCATTTCGATATCGTTTTCATAGGCACCATCGGCGACCGATGATTTCTTGGTATGAGTCGATGCCCCCCCCAAGTCTTCGGCTGACACCACTTCGTTGGTGACGGTCTTGACCACATCGGGGCCGGTCACAAACATATAAGAGCTGTCTTTGACCATAAAGATAAAGTCGGTCATCGCGGGCGAATAAACCGCGCCCCCCGCGCATGGCCCCATGATCAAGCTGATCTGCGGCACCACGCCAGATGCCATGATGTTGCGCTGAAACACCTCGGCATAGCCTGCCAAAGACGCAACCCCCTCTTGAATCCGCGCCCCGCCCGAATCGTTGATGCCAATCACCGGCGCGCCGTTCTGAATGGCCATATCCATGATCTTGCAGATCTTCTGCGCGTGGGTTTCTGATAAAGACCCGCCAAAGACGGTAAAGTCTTGGCTGAACACATAAACCATGCGCCCGTTGATCGTGCCCCAGCCGGTCACTACGCCGTCCCCTGCGGGACGGTCAGCCTCCATCCCGAAATCGGTGCAGCGGTGGGCGACGAACATGTCGAACTCTTCAAACGAGCCTTCATCGAGCAACAATTCAACCCGCTCGCGTGCGGTCAGTTTGCCCTTGCCATGTTGCGCGTCGATGCGGCGCTGACCGCCACCCTCGCGGGCCGCCTGCCTGCGCTTTTCAAGTTCAAGCATTACATCCATGGCAGGAGTCCTTATCTTTTCATGTCGCCCGTATGACAGGCTTTGAGCACGCAACATAGATGTGCCGCGCCGCAGCGGAAAGCAAAAATGTTGCGCGGGGCCGCAATAAAATGACTTTAACGAAACAAAACTTGGGCAAGCTCGCGTCATGGCACCTGCCCGTTGCGCCCTGTATCCGCCAATAGGTCGGCAAAACAGCCAAAGCTCTGGCACCGCCGACCGGGCTGATACGGGGCCGCATGGTCTTGTCGACAGGATCGTCAGCCCGCATTGCACCGCAGCCAACAGGCTTGTCAAACGCGGCCCCTCTGCTTACACATCTTAGACCAAGATTTTTTAGGTGAAAAATGAAACTCAACGGTTCTATTCCAACCCAATGCCCGCCCGAAAACGTTGTGGGTCTTTTGCGTGATCCCGTGGCCCTTGCCAAAATAGCGCCCGATGGATTTGCCTTTGCCGAGCCCGCGTCTGACACGGTCCCCTTCACCTTCCGGCGGCGGATCGGGGTGATTTTGCTTAATCTGTCCGGACACTTAACCTTGCGCCAAGCGGCGGATCGGGCGGAAAGCCGGGTGGATATACGCGCCGAGCACCGCATTGGCGGCAGCGTGTCGATCGGGCTGGATGTCACGCCACACTCAGGCCCTGACGGCGCGCAAATGCTGGCATGGTCCGGCACGATGGAGGCAAGCGGCCTGACCGCGCGCATTGTCAAACAGCGCGAGGCCGAGGCCCACAAGATCATCACCACCCTGTTTGAACGCTTGGCCGAGCAAGCCGCCGCTTAACGCTGCGATGTGCGCCAGTTGGGGTTGATCCACGGCTGCAGGTTTGACCGCGCCAGCATGCCCTTGCCCAAGATGTGGTCAGCCGCCTTTTCGCCCGTCATGATCGACGGGCCGTTCAGGTTGCCGTTGGTCACCTGCGGGAAGATCGAACTGTCGACCACGCGCAAGCCTTCGACCCCGATCACCCGCAGCTCGGGGTCAACCACCGCCATCGGATCATCGCGCCGCCCCATGCGCGACGTGCCGCAGGGATGATAGGCACTTTCGACATGGGCGCGGATGAAGTCGTTCAGATCCTCGTCCGATTCCACGCCCGCGCCCGGTTGGATTTCAGATTTCACATAGGGCTTAAAGGGTTCTTGCGCGAAAATCTCACGCGTCAGGCGAATGGCGGTGCGGAAATCCTGCCAATCGGCGGGGTCTGACATATAGTTGAACACAATCTTCGGCGGTGCCAAAGGATCGCGCGCGCGCAGCGTAACCGCCCCGCGCGAGCGTGACCGCATTGGCCCCGTATGCACCTGAAACCCATGCCCGTGGGCCGAGGCTTTGCCATCATAGCGCACGGCAATCGGCAGGAAGTGGTACTGAATGTCAGGATAGTCGATCCCCGCCCGCGAGCGGATAAAGCCGCAGCTTTCAAACTGGTTGGATGCGCCAAGCCCCTTGCCTGTCAACATCCACTGCGCCCCGATCAGCGCCTTGCCCCACAGGTTCCAGTATTTGTACAGCGTGACAGGCTGGCTGGCCGCGAATTGCAGGTACAGTTCCAGATGGTCTTGCAGATTGGCCCCCACACCGGGGCGGTCGGCGATCACGCCAATGCCCATCGCGGCCAAATGCGCCGCAGGGCCAATGCCTGAGTGCATCAGGATTTTGGGCGTATTTATGACAGATGCCGCCACAATCACCTCACGCGCCGCGCGGATCAGTTCGATCTTGTCGCCGCGCTGCACCTCGACCCCTACCGCGCGCCCGTTTTCAACAACGACCTTGCGCGCCAAGGCGTGGTACAGCTGCACATTGCCCTGTTTGATTGCGGGTTTCAGATAGGCATTGGCCGCAGACCAGCGCCGACCTTTCCAGATCGTCGCCTCCATCGCGCCAAAGCCTTCTTGGGCCTGCCCGTTGTAATCGGCGGTGGTGTTGTAGCCCGCTTGGCGGCCTGCGGTGACAAAGGCGTCAAACAGCGGGTTGTTGCGCGGGCCTCGGGTGATGTGCAGCGGACCATCGGTGCCGCGAAAGGCCGAAGGCTGACCGTCTTCGCTGTGCCAGTTTTCCATGCGTTTGAAATAGGGCAGCACATCGGCATAGGCCCAGCCTTGGGCCCCCATCGCCTCCCATGTGTCGTAGTCATGGGCATGGCCGCGCACATAGACCATGCCGTTGATGCTGGACGACCCGCCCACCACCCGCCCGCGCGGCGTGGCCAGAACCCGCCCGCCCAAATGCGGTTCGGGTTCGGAATGAAAGCCCCAGTCATAGCGCGGCATGTTCATCGGATAAGACAAAGCCGCAGGCATCTGGATCAGGGGGCCTGCATCGGTGCCCCCCGCCTCGATCACAATCACACGGTGGCCTGCCTGACCCAACCGGTAGGCCAAGGCCGACCCTGCCGAGCCTGACCCGATGATCACATAATCTGCCTGCATATCCCTTCGCCCCCTGCGGTGCGCCTTTGCTGTCTTGGGGTCAAAGACCCTATCCGTTGATGTCGAGTGAGGTTGCGGCCAAATGCGCCGCCAGATAGTCCCGCGCCATCTGCGCCGCCGCCGCCCCATCTGGCGCACCCGGGCGCAAAACCTCGCGCAGATACAGCCCGTCGATTAAGGCGCCCAAGCCTTCGGCAATGGCCTCGGCCCGCGCCCCTGCCAAGGGCCGCAGCCCGACCAGCAGGTTCGATTTCAACCGCCGCTGATAAACGGCCACCAACCGCTTGGCCTGCGGCACGGTTTGGGCCAAAACCCAAAAGTTCAGCCAAGCCCCCACCGCTTCGCGCCGGAAGTTCGCCGCACTGAAAGACGCCACCACAATCGCCTCGATCCGCGCCATGGGCGTTTGCGCCACGCCCAAAGCGCCGCGCACCTCAGCCCCGTAAATCGTCATGATATGGCGCATCGCGGCCAGAAACATGTCTTCCTTTGACCCAAAGTAGTGGTGCGCCAGCGCGCTGGACATGCCTGCACGCTTGGCGATCTGGCTGACCGTCACGTCCAAAGACCCCGTCCGCCCGATCTCGGTGATCGTGGCTTTGACGAGCGCGTCTTTGCGTATAGGCTCCATCCCAAGCTTTGGCATGCTGTCCTCAAAGGGGTGACGAAAACACTTGCTTTTTGCAGCTAGCTTGAAGTTTATTGACTCGTCAATCAACAAAAAACAGGGAGCCCCCATGACCTTCAAATCCACTCTGCTCGCCACCGCCGTGGCCTTTGCGTTCACCGGCTCTGCCTTTGCAGCGGGCTGCGACAAAGTAACCTTTTCCGACGTCGGCTGGACGGACATCACCGCCACCACCGCCGTCTCTAGCCTGATTTTGCAGGCTTTGGGCTATGAAACCCAAACGCAGGTTCTGTCGGTTCCGGTGACTTATGAAGCCTTGGCCAAGGGCGATGTCGATGTGTTCTTGGGCAACTGGATGCCCACGATGGCGTCAAACATCCAACCCTATCTGGATGCAAAAACCGTCGAATCGCTGACCGCCAACTTGGAAGGCGCCAAATACACGCTCGCCACAAACGAGGCAGGGGCCGCCCTTGGGATCAAAGATTTCAAAGACATCGCCGCCCATGCCGCCGATCTGGACGGCAAGATTTACGGCATCGAAGCGGGCAATGACGGCAACAAGCTGATCTTGGATATGATCGACAAAAACGCCTTCGGTCTGAAAGACGCCGCCGTTGAACTGGTTGAAAGCAGCGAACAGGGCATGTTGGCCCAAGTCGCCAAAGAAGATCAGGCGCAAAAGCCGATCATCTTCTTGGGCTGGGAACCCCACCCGATGAACGCCAATTTCAAGATGACCTATCTGACCGGCGGCGACGATTTCTTTGGCCCCAATCTGGGCGGGGCGACCGTCTACACCAACACCCGCGCGGGCTATGCGACCGAATGCCCCAACACGGGTAAGTTCCTGTCCAACCTCGTCTTCTCGCTGGCGATGGAGAACGAGATCATGGGCGCGATCCTGAATGACGGTGCTGATCCGGCGGTGGCGGCCAAAACTTGGCTGGCAGCGCATCCCGATGTGATCACCCCTTGGCTGGCGGGCGTGACCACCAAAGACGGCGGCGATGCCGTGGCGGCTGTGACGGCAGCTTTGAAGTAAGCTTTAAAGGCCCCGGATCACCTCTGGGGCCTTTTTTCTAAAAGGGAAGATCGGGATGGAGTGGTTGACGGCAACAAAGATCCCGGTGGGATCGGGGGCGAATGTGCTGTTTGTGTGGATGAAAACCCACATGACGGCCATCTTTGATGCCATTTCATGGGCGCTGGAAGGCTTGATTGCGGGCTTTTTATGGCTGCTGCAAGCGCCCAACCCCTTGGTGCTGATCGCCTTGTTTGTGGCCCTTGCGTGGGTTTTGCAGCGCAACTGGAAAATCTGTGTCGGTGTGGGCCTAGGGTTTTTGTTCGTGGTCAACCAAGGCTATTGGAAAGAAACCACCGAAAGCCTGACGCTGATTTTGTCGTCTTGTGCGGTGTGCATGGCGATTGGCGTGCCCGTGGGCATCGCCTGCGCCCACAATTCGCGCCTGAACGCGGCCCTGTCGCCGGTGCTGGACCTGATGCAAACCTTGCCAACCTTTGTCTACCTTATTCCCGCCATCATCTTCTTTGGCATCGGCATGGTGCCCGGCCTGATTGCCACCGTGATCTTCGTTTTGCCCGCCCCGATCCGCCTGACCGAACTTGGCGTGGCCTCTACCCCCACCGCGCTGTTAGAGGCCGCAACCGCCTTTGGTGCCACCCCGCGCCAGCGCTTGTGGAAGGTGGAACTGCCTTGGGCCCTACCACAAATCATGGTCGGGCTGAACCAGACAATCATGCTGTCGCTGTCGATGGTGGTGATCGCCTCGATGGTGGGGGCCAATGGGTTGGGGGTGCCGGTGATGCGGGCCTTGGCCTCGGTCAACGCGGCCAAGGGGTTTGAATCGGGCTTTGTCATTGTCGTGGTGGCCATAGCTTTGCGCAGCATATTCCAGCGCGAGGTGAAAGGATGACTGCCGTTGTCTTTGACCGCGTCTCCATCGTCTTTGGCAACAAACCGCACGTGGCCCTGCCCCTGATGGATCAGGGGATGAGCCGGGCAGACATTCAAAGCCAAACCGGCCAGATTTTGGGCGTGCATGACTGCAGCCTGACCGTGGCTGAAGGCGAGATTTTGGTGCTGATGGGCCTGTCAGGGTCGGGCAAATCCACCCTGCTGCGCGGTGTGAACGCGCTGAACCCCGTGGTGCGCGGCGAGGTTTTGGTGTCAGACGGGGCCAAGATGGTGTCTGTGACCAAGGCTGACGCCCCTACCCTGCGCCATTTGCGGTTGAACCGGATTGCCATGGTTTTTCAACAGTTTGGCCTTCTGCCATGGCGCAGCGTGCGCGAGAATGTGGGGCTTGGGCTGGAACTGGCGGGCCTTGATGCCAAAGGGCGCAAGCCGCGTGTGGATGAGCAGCTGGCCCTCGTAAACCTGACCCAATGGGCCGAGCGCAAAGTGGGCGAATTGTCCGGCGGCATGCAGCAGCGCGTCGGGCTGGCGCGCGCCTTTGCCACCCAAGCGCCGATCTTGCTGATGGACGAACCCTTTTCCGCCCTTGACCCCTTGATCCGCGCGCGCCTGCAGGACGAGTTGTTGGACCTGCAAGCCAAGCTGAAACGCACGATCATTTTCGTCAGCCATGATCTGGACGAGGCGTTCAAACTGGGCAACCGCATCGCCTTGATGGACGGGGGCCGCATCGTGCAAATCGGCACCGCACGCGAGATCATCGCCAACCCTGTCAGCGATTATGTCGCGGATTTCGTGGCCCACATGAACCCTTTGGGCGTTCTGACCGCGCAAGATGTGATGGAGCAGGGCACGACCGACACCGCCGCCAGTGTCGCAGCCCATATGCCCGTCAAAGAGGTCATGGCCCTATTGGCCAAAGGCGCGCCGGAATTGGCGGTGACCTTGAACGGCGCACGCATCGGCGTGGTGCGGGCGGCGTCCCTGATGGGACGCCTGATCGACCCGCGCAACGGCTAGGGCTTAGCCTTCCACGGCTGGTTTCTTGGCCACAGCCTTCTTGACCGCAGGCTTTTTCGCCACAGCTTTGGCGGCGGTGGTCTTGGTTGCAGTTGTCTTTGCAGCCGCCGTCTTGGGCTTTGCATCGGCCTTGGGCTTCGCCGCAGCCTTGGGCGCTGCGGCCTTGCGGGCGGGCTTTTTGGCGGGTGCCTTGCCTGCCTTTTCAGCGATCAGGGCCAAAGCGTCTTCCAAGCTTAGCGCCTCTGGCTCGATCGTCTTGGGGATCGTGGCGTTCACTTTGGCCCATTTGACATAGGGGCCATATTTGCCCGGCATGATGCTGATCGCCCCACCGTCCGGATGCTCGCCCAGCTCTTTCAGCGCCACCGCCACGGCACCCCGCCCCGGACGGCCCGCCAGCTTTTGCGCCAAAACCTCGACCGCGCGGTTCATGCCGATGGTGAAAACATCCTCGACATCGGGCAGGTTGGCATAGGTAGAGTTGTGCTTGACGTAGGGGCCAAAGCGGCCAATCGCGGCCTCGATCGGGGCGGCATCTTCGGGATGCTGGCCCACAAGGCGCGGCA
>JBAXLX010000106.1:0-10195 GCA_037134595.1 Pseudomonadota bacterium | reverse complement strand
CAACTCCGGTTTTACTTTTGTCGGCCCTACTCTGTTTTCCGCTTTAATGCAGGCCTGGCGTTGGGTCACCGCCCCCCCCGCCACCTCCCCCCCCCCTCCCCCCTCCCCACCCCTTCCCACGGGGGCCCCCCACCTTCCCCCAAAGCTAGGCGGTTCCCTGGGGGGTGCCGGGGGGGCGTGGGCCCCCCCCCTCGCGGGGGGGGCGGGGGGGGGCAGCCCCCCGCCTTTGCGCCCGCCGTCAGCGCAAGGCGTCCAGCACGGCCAAAACCTCTGGCGCGCTCCAATCCGCGCCGCCGATCAACCGCGCCACTTCCTGACCGTCTGGATTGACGATCACGGTGACAGGAAGCCCCATAATCCCCATCAGATGCGCCAAGTCTTGGGTCGGGTCGCGCAGCACCGTCAGCGTCTGAACGCCTGCCTTGTCCAAAAAGCTGTGAATGGCGGGCAGCGGGTTTGGTCCCGTGGCCACCGCCACCACCGCCAGATCGGGCCGCAGCGCCGCAAGCCTGTCCAAGGACGGCATCTCTTCGCGGCACGGCATGCACCACGTGGCCCACAGGTTCAAAACCAGCCATTTGCCCCGTGTCCCGTCCAGACTGGCCGCTTCATCGCCCAAGCCCACCAAGCCCACCTGCGGCAGGGGCTTGGGCGCCTCCAGCACCAGCTTGGCCATAGACCCCGTCAGCAAAGCCGGATCACCCCCCCCCGCCGCTGCCACATTTGCGCAAGCCAGCAAGGCCGTATAAAGAAAAGCTCGAATGATCCGCATCACACCTCGCAAAGGGGGCCACCATGACCCAATCCGATAAGCCTGCCGCCAATACCATGTGGGGCGGGCGCTTTGCCAGCGGGCCGGATGCGATCATGACGGCGATCAATGCCTCGATCGGCTTTGACCAACGCCTTTACACCCAAGACATCGCCGGCTCGCGCGCCCATGCCGCCATGCTGGCGGCTTGCGGCATTATCACTGATAGCGATGCGGCGGCCATTCGGGAAGGCCTGCTCACGGTCTTGTCAGAAATCGAGGGCGGAAAATTCACCTTCCGCACCGATCTGGAAGACATCCACCTCAACATCGAATCCCGCCTGACCGAGATTGTGGGCGAACCCGGCAAACGCCTGCACACCGCCCGTTCGCGCAATGATCAGGTCGCCGTCGACTTTCGCCTATGGGTGCGCGACCAATGCGATGCGGCCACCTTGGGCCTGACAGCCCTGATGCACGCCTTTCTGACGCAGGCCGAGGCGGGGGCCGATTGGGTCATGCCCGGCTTTACCCATCTGCAAGTGGCCCAGCCCGTCACTTGGGGCCACCATATGCTGGCCTATGTCGAAATGCTGGGCCGCGATCGATCGCGCTTTGCCGACGCGCGCAAACGGATGAACGAATGCCCCTTGGGCGCTGCCGCCTTGGCGGGCACGGGCTTTTCCATCGACCGTCATATGACCGCCGCCGCCCTAGGCTTTGACAGGCCCACCGCCAACAGCCTTGATTCGGTGTCAGACCGTGACTTTGCGCTAGAGTTCCTGTCAGCGTCCGCCATCTGCGCCACCCATCTGTCGCGCTTTGCCGAAGAGCTGGTGATCTGGTCCACCGCCCAATTCCGCTTCGTCAAGCTGTCAGACAAATGGACAACCGGCTCCTCCATCATGCCGCAGAAAAAGAACCCCGATGCCGCCGAACTGCTGCGCGCCAAGATTGGCCGCATCTTGGGGGCCACGGTGGCCTTGTTTACCGTGATGAAGGGCCTACCCCTGACCTATTCCAAGGATATGCAGGAAGACAAAGAACAGGTCTTTGACGCTGCCGACACCCTGATGCTGTCGCTCGCCGCCATGACCGGCATGGTCGCCGATATGACCGCCCAGCGCGAGGCGCTGAAAACCGCCGCCGCCAGCGGCTTTTCCACCGCCACCGATCTGGCCGACTGGCTGGTGCGCGCCCTTGGCCTGCCCTTTCGCGAGGCGCATCACATCACCGGCCGCCTTGTGGCCTTGGCTGAAAGCAAGGGCTGCGATCTGCCCGACCTGAGCTTGGCCGAAATGCAATCGGCCCATGCGGGTATCACCCAAGAGGTGTATTCCGTTCTGGGTGTGGAAAACTCGATCCGCTCGCGCCAATCTTACGGCGGAACCGCGCCCGATCAGGTGCGCGCCCAGATTGCCCGCTGGAAAGCGGCGCTGGCGTGATCTAGGCTGAAATGACCCTTCCGAAAGGTGAATTATGCCCCGCTTTGCTATTCTTGCGCTTTTAGCCCTTGCTGCCTGTGGCGCTGAAGGCGCGCCACAGGCCCCAGCCCCCCAGCCGATCAACGGTATCTCTGTCACAGGCACCGCCTCGATGGGGGTTGTGGTCAAGACCTAGGCCCCCTTCTGCGTGGCAATTGCACCCTAACGCCCTTCTGCTATAGCTGCGGCCATCAACATTCATGGGGTTTGCGGTCGATGGACCATTTTTTGTACAAAAACGGGCAGCTTATGGCCGAAGATGTGGCCATCGCCGATATCGCCGCCGCCGTTGGCACCCCGTTTTACGTCTATTCCGCTGCTACTTTAACCCGCCATTACCGCCTGTTCAGCGAAGCGCTGGACCCTTTGCCCCATACCGTGTGCTTTGCGATCAAATCGCTGTCCAACCTTGCTGTGTTGAAGCTGCTCGGCGATCTGGGCGCGGGGATGGATGTGGTGTCAGGCGGTGAATATCTGCGCGCCAAGGCCGCAGGCGTTCGCGGCGAACGGATCGTCTTTTCCGGCGTGGGCAAAACCCGTGACGAGATGCGCTTGGCGCTGACGGGCGGGGTGCGGCAATTCAACGTCGAATCCGAACCCGAATTGCTGGCCCTGTCTGCGGTGGCCAGCGACATGGGGGCCGTGGCCCCCATCACCTTGCGCGTGAACCCCGATGTCGATGCCAAAACCCATGAGAAAATCGCCACGGGCAAGAAAGAAAATAAATTCGGCATTCCTATCTCTAAGGCCCGCGCGGTCTATGCGCTTGCGGCCAGCCTTCCCGGCCTGCACGTGGTGGGGATTGATGTGCATATCGGCAGCCAACTGACCGACCTTGCCCCGTTCGAGGCGGCTTTCGTGAAAATCGCCGAGCTGACAGACCAGCTGCGCGCCGATGGCCACACCATCTCCCGCCTTGATCTGGGCGGCGGCCTTGGCATTCCCTACACCCGCACGAACGAGGCCCCGCCTTTGCCCCTAGACTACGGCGCGCTGATCAAGCGCACGCTCGGCCATCTGGGCTGCGAGATTGAAATTGAACCGGGCCGTCTGATTTCGGGCAATTCCGGCCTGCTGGTGTCAGAGGTGATTTATGTCAAAGAGGGCGAGGATCGCACCTTTGTGATCGTCGATGCTGCGATGAACGACCTTGTGCGCCCGTCGATGTACGGCGCGCATCATGATATTGTCCCCGTGATCGAAGCCCCAGCTGGTTCGATGACCCAAGATTATGACGTTGTCGGCCCCGTGTGCGAAACCGGCGACACGTTCGCCAAGGCCCGCGCCCTGCCGCCCCTTGCCGCCGGTGAGCTTTTGGCCTTTCGCTCGGCAGGGGCTTACGGCGCGGTGATGGCGTCAGAATACAACACAAGGCCCTTGGTGCCCGAGGTTTTGGTGCAAGGCGATCACTTCGCCGTCATCCGCGCTCGCCCGACCTTTGACGAGATCTTGAAGCGCGATAGCATTCCCGCATGGCTCTGACCCGGCTCAGGATATGACCCAAACCACGCCCGACGAGGCCCTAAAGCGGATCGCAGTGCCCCTGCGGCTGACCCTGCTGGGGCTGTGGGCCGAGGCGCTGACGCGGGCCTTTTGGCCGTTGTGGAGCGTGCTGATCTTGGGGCTGGGGCTGGCAGCCCTTGGCGTGCAAGACCATCTGCCGCTGGAAGCGGATTGGGCCGGTCTGGTCTTGGGGGCCTTGGGGCTGATCTGGGGCGTAGCGTACGCCCTTCGCAGCTTTCGCAAACCCACCCGCGATCAAGCGCTGGCGCGGTTGGACCAAACCCTGCCCGGCCAGCCGATAGCCGCGCTGCGCGACAGTCTGGCCATGGGCGCGCAAGACCCCGCGACCCAAGCCCTATGGGCCGCCCACCGCACCCGCATGGCCCAGCGCGCCAGCACCGCCCAAGCCGTGGAACCCGACCTGCGTCTTGCCAGCCGCGACCCCTATGCGCTGCGCTATATGGCGCTGATGGTGCTGGTGCTGGCCTTGATCTTCGGCTCGATTTGGCGCGTGTCATCCTTGGCCACGCTGCCAGCCCCAGGGAGCGCGGACCAAGTGGCCGCAGGCCCCGCTTGGGAGGGATGGGCCACCCCCCCCGCCTATACCGGCAAGCCCGCGCTGTATTTAAACGACCAAACTGGCCCCACGCTGACCTTGCCCGCAGGCACCCGCCTGAAACTGCGCTTTTACGGCACACCGGGCGCTTTGATCTTGGCCGAGACGGTGTCAGGGCGCACCGATGTGCCCGCAGCCTCTGACCCTGCGCAAGACTTTGGCGTGCTGCACTCTGGCCGCGTGACGATTGAGGGCGCGGGGGGGCGGTCTTGGGCTGTCAGCGTGCTGCCCGATGCCCCGCCCGCCATTGCCGCCAAGGGGCCGATCAGCCGCGATGCGGAGGGGCGGTTTCAACAGGCCTTTGAGGCAACCGATGACTACGGCGTCACCAAAGGCTGGGTCGCCATCGCGCTGGACCTGCCCGCCGTTGACCGCCGCTATGGGCTAAGCCTTGCCCCCGAACCCAGCGCCCCCGTGGTGCTGGACCTGCCTTTGCCCATGACGCGCGAGCGCACCTTGGTGACCCAAGTGCTGGTCGATGACCTGTCCAAAGACCGCATGGCCAATCTGCCCGTCACCTTGATCTTCACCGCCGCCGATGCTGCTGGCCAAAAGACCAGCGCCGCGCCCGTGCAGGTGGTTCTGCCCGGACGGCGGTTTTTTGACCCCCTCGCCGCCGCTGTCGTGGAAATGCGCCGCGATCTGTTGTGGAACCGCGCCAATGCGCCGCGCGTGGTCGAAGTGCTCAAAGCCCTGACCTATAAGCCCGAAGGCCTGCTGCCCGACCAAAAAGCCTATCTGCGCCTGCGCGTTCTGATCGCTGATCTGGACAAATCCGCAGCCCAACTTGACACTGCAAAGCGCGACACCTTCGCCGAAGAAATGTGGTCCATCGCCCTGCTGATCGAAGATGGCGGCCTAAGTTCAGCCTTCGAGGCGATGAAACGCGCGCAAGACCGCCTGTCAGAGGCCATCCGCAACGGCGCAAGCCCCGCCGAGATTGACCGCCTGATGCAAGAGATGCGCCAAGCCTTGGACACCTATATGGCGCAAGAGGCGCAAAAGAACGCGCAAGGGGCGGATGAGCCAAACCAGCCTGACCCCAACAGCCCCAAGATCACCCAAGACCAGCTGCAAGCCATGCTGGATCAGTTGCAATCGCTGATGCAGCAGGGCCGCACAGCCGAAGCGCAAGACCTGATGCAGAAATTGCGCGATATGATGAACACTATGAAGGTCACCCAAGGGGACGGGACGGGCAAAGGCCAAGGCAGTTCGGGGCAACAGGCCATGAAAAACCTTGGCCAAACCCTGCGCGACCAGCAAAAGCTGTCAGACGACAGCTTTCATGACCTGCAAAACGGCAGGCCGGGCGGGCAAGCAGCACCCGACGGAGAAAGCTTGGCCGACCGGCAAAAGCGCCTGAAAGACCACATCACCCAATTGCGCCGCAGTGGCACCTTGCCCGGTGCGGGTGACCCGAACGGCACCCAAGGCCGCTCCAAGCTGGACGAGGCTGGCCGCGCCATGGACGAGGCCGAAAAAGCCCTGCGTCAAGGCGATCTGCCCCAAGCGCTGGACAAGCAGGCGCAGGCGCTGGAGTCGCTGCGCCAAGGCATCCAGCACTTGGGCGATGCCATAGCGCAAAACCAAGCTGAGCCTGACCCCAATGCCCAGCAAGCCAGCCCGCAAGCCCAGCGCGACCCCTTGGGGCGTGACGGGACGACCGGAACCCAAATGGCCCCCGATCACAGCCTGTTGCAAGGCCAAGACGTCTATCGCCGCGCGCAAGACCTGCTGGACGAAATCCGCAAACGCGCTGGCCAACAGGCCCGCCCAGATCAGGAACGCAGCTATCTAAAACGACTGCTGGATTTGTTTTAAACTGCGCAGGCGGCTTTTAGCGCCGTCCTAAAGACCGCAGCCACTCCACCGCTTGGCCCAAATGATCCTGCGCCCAATGGATCGCCCGATCCACCGCTGCCACATAATCGCCACAGGCTTTGGCAAGGGCGGGCACCTTGGCGGCGATCTCGGGGGCAAAGACATAAAGCGCCAGCAAGACCACCGCAGCCAAGGCCAGCATCAAGATCGCGCGCCCCAAGGGGCTCGGCGTGATCTTGGGCAGGTCTTGCGGGGCCTGTGGCGCGGCACCTGTATCAGGGGTTTGGCCCAAGACGGCACTGACATCGTCAATCGCGGGCAGCAAATCGCGGCGCGGGCGGGGCGCGGGGGGGGTGGGAGGAATATCACCCGCGGCTTTGAGGGATTGCAGATGGTCAGCCCCTGCCCCGTGCCGGGTTAAGGGCATTTCGGTTTGCATCTCTAGTCCAAAACGCCCCGCCTCAGCGTGGCGGGCCTTGACCTCGCGCAGGGCCTCTTGGCGCAGCACCTCAAGCACGGCATCATCCATGCCGCTGGGGGGGTCGGCGGCATCTTGATCCGGTTCGTCGACGGTTTCGTCGAGACGCAGGTCGGCAAAGGCCTGAAACCAGCTATGGCCGCAGTTGGAGCATTCCACCTCGCGGCCCGACCGGGGAATGGCCGAACGTGCGATTTCATATTCGGCATCGCAACTGGGGCACACTAAGCGCATGGCGATTTGTCCCGATCGGGTTAAAGAGGCGCACCTACGGTGTAGCAATGAAACCTGCGGCGTCCAACACTTTGTCGTCCTTTGGGACAGACTTATCGGCACAAAGCCACTGTGCCGGTTGAAACCGGCGCTGGCTTGGGCGATGCTGGGGCAAAGAGGGTGCTGTTTGCCCGCTCTAAGACTGCAAGGAATGCCCGAATGCCGCTGCGCTGGATATTGTCGCTGATCTTTTTGGTGCAGATGTATGTGATGATGGCGGTGGTGGCCGTGGTCTTTGCCCTGCCCGCGCTGGTCAGCCGCAGGGGGGCCTTTGCGGCGGTGCATGCCTATTGCGGGTGGGTGCGTCTTTCGGCGCGCGTCCTGATTGGCCTGCGCTCTGAGGTGCGCGGGACGGTGCCGCAGGGCGCGGTGCTGGTGGCCTCGAAGCACCAAAGCTTTTTTGACATCATCTTGCTGTGCTCTGCCCTGCCTGAGCCGAAATTCATCATGAAGAAAGAACTGATCTGGGCGCCGTTTTTGGGCCAATATGCGCTGCGGATCGGCTGCATTCCGGTGGATCGCGGCAAACGGGGGGCAGCGATTGCGGCCATGAAGACGGCCGCAGCGCGCGGCGCGGCCCATCCGGGGCAGTTGGTGATCTACCCGCAAGGCACCCGCGTCGCCCCCGGGGCAAGCCTGCCCTATAAGATCGGTGCGGGGTTGCTCTATCACCATTTGGGGCAAACCTGTGTGCCCGTTGCCACCAATGTCGGGGTCTTTTGGCCAAAGGGCGGGATTTTACGCAAACCGGGCTTGGCCGTGATCGAATTCTTACCGGCCGTTGACGCGGGCCAGCCTGTGGGCGCGTTTATGGCGTCACTGGAAGCCAAGGTAGAGGCCGCCTCAACCGCGCTGATGCGCGAGGCGGGTTTGGCCCTGTGATGGCAACACGGCCCCAAACCATCGCCGATCTGACCGATGCGCTGTCAGACCTGTCTGGCCTGAGCACCCGCAAGATGTTTGGCGAATATGCGCTGTATCTGGGCGGTAAAGTTGTGGCGCTGGTGTGCGACGACCTGCTCTATATCAAGGCCACCGCGGGGGCTTTGGCCCTTGTGCCAGACCCTGTCATGGCCCCGCCCTATCCCGGCGCCAAACCGCATATCTGCTTGGAAGGCGCATTGGATGACCCCGATCTGGTCATTGCCACTTTACGCGCCGTGGCGGCAGATTTGCCCGACCCCAAGCCCAAACCCGAGAAAGCAAAGCTCTAAGATGGACTGGATCACGACCCTTGACGAGCTGCACGCCCAATACGGCACCCCCGCCAAGCCAGCGGTGGCCAAGGTGACAGCCTTTTTGACCCCCAGTTACCAAGCCTTTCTAACACGCAGCCGGTTTTGCGTGTTGACGACCGTGGGCCCCGAAGGCACCGACGGCAGCCCGCGCGGCGATGCAGGACCGGTGGTGGCGGTGCTAGACGACCGCACGCTGGCCCTGCCCGATTGGAAGGGCAACGAACGCATCGATTCGCTGCGCAACATTGTGCGCGACGCACGGGTGAGCCTGATGTTCTTGATTGCCGGATCGACCAATGCCCTGCGGGTGAACGGGCGCGCCCGCCTGACGGTTGACGAGGGTCTGCGCGCCAGATTCGCGCGTGACACTCTGCTGCCGCGCACCGTGATCGTGATCGCGGTGGATGAGGTTTACTCGCAATGCGCCAAGGCTTTACAACGCTCTGAATTATGGACGTCAGGCGATCAAAGCCAAGGCCTGCCAACGGTGGGCCAGATGCTGCAAGAGGCGAGCGAGGGCGAGATTGTCGGGCAGGCCTATGACAGCGAACGCGCAACACGGGCGCATTTGGGCTGGTGGTAGAGCCCGATTTTTCGCAGAAAAATCGTTTGGCGCGGGGGCACGATTTTTCTGCGAAAAATCAAGTATGGGCGCAATCAGGCCGCCAAGCCCTTGGTGCCCATCGCCAAAAACTTTTCGCGCCGATCCTTTATCAGCGCCTCGGGCTTTTTGCCCGACAGTTCCTTCAGCATCGCCTCAAGCGCTTTGCCCACGGCGGCGATGGCCTCTTTGCGGCCGCGCTGCGCGCCGCCCAAAGGTTCGGTCACGATGCGGTCAATGACGGCCAGCTTTTGCAGGTCTTGCGCCGTCAGGCGCAACGCCTCGGCTGCTTCGCGCATCTTTTCGGCGTCTTTCCATAGGATCGACGCACAGCCTTCGGGGCTGATCACCGAATAGATCGAATGTTCCAGCATGGCGATGCGGTTGGCGGTGGCCAGCGCCACAGCCCCGCCCGATCCGCCCTCGCCCACGATCACCGAAATCAGCGGCACACCAATTTGCAGGCTTTTTTCGGTAGCGCGCGCAATGGCTTCGGCTTGCCCGCGTTCTTCCGCCCCTTTGCCCGGATAAGCGCCGGGGGTGTCGACCAAGGTGATCACGGGCAAACGGAAGCGGTCGGCCAGATCCATCAGGCGGATCGCCTTGCGGTAGCCTTCGGGCCGCGCCATGCCAAAGTTGCGCTCGATGCGGGTCTTTGTGTCGTGGCCCTTTTCTTGGCCCATCACCAGCACGGGCTGGTCGTTGAACCGCGCAAGGCCGCCCATGATCGCATGGTCATCGGCAAAGTTGCGATCGCCTGCCAGCGGGGTGAATTCAGTGAACAGCGCCTCGATGTAATCGCGGCAATGCGGGCGGTCGGGGTGTCGGGCCACTTGGCATTTCTGCCACGGGTTCAAGCCCTTATACAGGTCTTTGAGCATCTGGTCGGCCTTGCGGTCCAGCGCCTCGGCCTCTTTGGAGACATCCATCGCAGGGTTCGACCGCCCGATGGCGCGCAGCTCTTCGGCTTTGCCTTCAATCTCGGCGAGGGGTTTTTCGAATTCCAGATAGTTCATCGCGCGCTCCAAGACGGTCGCCCATTGTGCTATCCCCTATATGGCCGGATGGGGGGCAAGATGCAACCAAAGCAGCGGTCCTAAAATGCACGCGCCCCGCTCCCACTTGGGCGCAGGGCGCGTGTCCTCCCCTTTGTGCTGCCTTGGGCCTCCCCTCCCGCGGCAGCTGGGTATCTTTTGGCCTTAGGCCGCGCCGACCAGATCGGACTGCGCCACGATCACCTCGGCCTGTCGGATCGAGGCTATATCGACCAAGCGCCCTTTGTAAACAGCAGCCCCTTCGCCCCGCGCCTTGGCGGCTTCCATGGCCACCAAGATCTCGCGCGCTTCGGCCACGGCTGCGGCAGAGGGGGTGAAAACCTCGTTCGCCAAGGCCACCTGCTTGGGATGGATCGCCCATTTGCCGACCAT
>JBAXLX010000105.1:0-10251 GCA_037134595.1 Pseudomonadota bacterium | reverse complement strand
CTCGACCCGCGCCAAAGCCGCCAAAAAGCCTGCGGCTGACGAGGCTGGTCCCCAAACAGCGACCGAGCCTGCTACCGAGTAACGCGGCCTAAAAAGCCCACCCTCCGTTGCGCAGAAAAGACGCTTAACCGTCTCTTTGCGCGACAGCGCGGGCAAGGGCGCAAAAGCGTTCCAGTTCAATCTCTTCCGCCCGTGCGGTGGGGGGGATTTGGGCTGTGGCCAGCAAAGCTTCAACATCCCCGCCCAAGGGTTTCAGGCTGGATCGCAGCATCTTGCGCCTTTGGCCAAAGGCTGCAGCCACCACGCGCGACAGCGTTTTGGCATCCGCCTCAAAGCGCGGCGCGTCCAGCCGTGTCAGATGCACCACCGCCGAATGCACCTTGGGTGCAGGGGTGAAGGCTTCGGGCGGCAGATGCATGACGATCTTGGCCTCCGAGCGCCACTGGCACAAAATCGCCAGCCGCCCATAGTGATCATCCCCCGGCTTGGCCGTAATCCGCAGCGCCACTTCGCGCTGGAACATCAAGGTCATCGAGGTCCAGAACGGCGGCCAGACCTTGGGCGTCAGCCAGCGGATCAGCAATTCGGTGCCCACATTATAGGGCAGATTGGCCGCAATGCGCACCGGCGGCACCATCAGGGCGGCCATGTCGATATCCATCGCATCGCCCTCCACCACCTGCAAGCGGCCCGGATAGGCGGCGGAAATATCCTGCAAGGCCGCAATGCAGCGCGGGTCTTTCTCGACCGCCACAACACGCCGCGCGCCCTCGACCAGCAAGCCGCGCGTCAACCCGCCGGGGCCGGGCCCGATCTCTAGCACATCTGACCCCGCCAGATCGCCTGCCAAACGGGCAATCTTGGCCGTCAGGTTCAAATCCAGCAAAAAGTTCTGACCCAGTTGCCGCTTGGCCACCAGATCATAGCTTGCAATCACCTCGCGCAGCGGCGGCAGTCCGTCAATCGTGGCCAAGTCCGTCTCCCCTGTTAATGGCCCTACCTGTCGCGGATTGTGCCGCTTCACAACCCCGCTTGCCTCTTCATCTTGGCGCAAATACTCGCGGGGGGTCTGGGGGGCAGCAGGCCCCCCAGCCGGAGCCGCCGCGCGCCCTCCGGCTGGGGACTAAGCGGCTTGGGTAAAGGCGGCCACAACGGCACCGGTCAAGCGCTGCAAAACGTCAGGGGCAATGGCAAAGACATGCTGCGGCGTGCCCGCTGCTGCCCAGACTTGCGAAAAGCCCATCAGATGCGGGTCCATCCAGATCGGCAGGGGGGAAAGGTGCCCGAGCGGCGATACACCGCCAATCGCAAAGCCCGTCACCTGCCGCACCACCGCCGCATCGGCGCGTTGCAGCGGTTGGCCTGCTAGGTCTGCCGCCTTGGCCAGATCGACCTGCTGGCCGCCTGCCGTCAGAAAAAGATAAAGCCCCCCACTTTGACCCGCAAACAGGATCGATTTCACAATCTGATCCAACACAACCCCCACCGCCGCCGCAGCCTCTGGCGCGGTTCGGGCCGAGGCGGGTGTCTCGACAATCTGCGCCGACACCCCCGCTTGGGTCAGGGCGTTTTGCACGCGGGTCAGGCTTTTGCTCATGGGCTGCTCCTTTGCCCCATAATTTCCATTCCCCCGATCCTTGCGCAAGCCCTGCATCTGCGGACATGACCCGTTGACCCTGCTGCCGCAGAAGATCAAAACACCGTCATGACCCAAGCTTTCGCCTCTCGCCTCACCGCTTGCCCGCTGGTCTATGACCAAGCGGTGGCAGACGAGGTCGCCTTGGCCTTTGCCGATCTGCCCGCCGCCTTGCGCGATCTTGTCGCCGCCAGCGCGTCCTGCGCGCCCTATCTGCGCGATTTGTCGCGCTCTGAAGCCGAATGGTTGCGGCAGGCTCTTGGCAGTTCGCCCGAGGATGGCTTTGCACAGATATTGGCTGATCTGGCGCAAACCCAACCCGATACCCTTGGCTCTGCCCTGCGCCGCGCCAAGCGGCGGGCGGCTTTGCTGATTGCGCTGGCCGATCTGGGCGGGGTTTGGGATCTGGCGCAGGTGACCGAGGCGCTGACAGCACTTGCCGATGCGGCTGTGCAACTGTGCGTCACAACCCTTGTGGCAGACGAGATGCGCCGCGGCAAACTGCCCCAAGGTGATCCCGCCCTAGGCGCGGGTATGGTTGTTCTGGCCATGGGCAAAATGGGCGCGCGGGAATTGAACTATTCCTCGGACATCGACCTGATCTGCCTGTTTGACGAAACCCTCTATCCCGACACCGCGCCCGAGGCGCGCACGGCCTTTATCCGCGTCACCCGCAAGATGACGGCCCTTTTGTCTGACCAAACCCCCGAAGGCTATGTCTTTCGCACCGACCTGCGCCTGCGCCCCGATGCCTCTGTCACCCCCGTTTGCCTGTCGATGGCCGCCGCCAGCGCCTATTACGAGGCCGAGGGCCGCACATGGGAACGTGCCGCCTATATCAAAGCCCGCCCCTGTGCCGGTGACATTGCCGCAGGGCAACGGTTCTTGGCCAGCCTGACCCCCTTTGTCTGGCGCCGCCATCTGGATTTCGCCGCCATCCAAGACGCCCATGACATGCGACTGCGCATCCGCGAGCATCGCGGGTTGAAAGGGCCTTTGGTGGTTGAAGGGCATAATGTGAAACTGGGGCTTGGCGGTATCCGCGAGATCGAGTTTTTCACCCAAACCCGCCAGCTTATTGCAGGCGGGCGTGACCCCGATCTGCGCGGATGCGGCACCGAAGGGGCCTTGCAAGCCCTTTCGGCCAAAGGCTGGTTGCCCGCCGATGTGGTGCAAGAACTCAGCCAATCTTACCGCGATCTGCGCCTGATCGAGCACCGTTTGCAAATGGTGCTGGACGAGCAAACCCAGACCATGCCCGAAACCCCCGCCGCCATCGCGCGCATCGCAGCCTTTTGCGGGTTAGACGAGCCCACCTTTCGCCGCAGCTTTCTGGACCGTCTGCGCCGCGTCGATCAGCTGACCGAAGGCTTCTTTTCGCCCGTCTCGGCGGAAGACCTGCCCGACATCTCGCCTCAAGCCCGCGCCGTGGTGGAAGGGTGGACCCATTATCCCGCGCTGCGCTCTGACCGCGCGCAGATGATCTTTGCCCGCCTGAAACCGCAATTGCTGCGCAAACTGATGCAGCACACCCATGCGGATGAGGCTTTGATGGCCTTTGACGGGTTTCTGGCGGGCCTGCCCTCGGGCGTGCAGATTTTCAGCCTGTTTCAGGCCAACCCGCCCTTGGTCGACCTGATCATCGACATTGCAGGCACAGCCCCCGCGCTGGCGCTGTATCTGTCGCGCCATGCGGCGGTGTTGGATGGGGTGATCGGCGGGTCGTTCTGGGCCCCTTGGCCGGGACTTGCGGGATTGCGGCAGGATCTGGAAAAGCGACTGTCGAGTACCGCCGATTACGAGCGCGTCTTGGGGCTGGCGCGCCTGTGGCTGAAGGAATGGCATTTCCGGGTGGGCGTGCATCACCTGCGCGGGCTGATTGACGCCTTTGAAGCGGGCAAATCCTACGCCGATCTGGCCGAGGCGGTGATCTGCGCCCTGTGGCCCTTGGTTCTGGCCGAATTCGCCCGCCGCCATGGCCCGCCACCCGGGCGCGGGGCGGTGCTTTTGGCGATGGGGTCTTTGGGATCGGGGCGGTTGACGGCAGCGTCAGACCTTGACCTGATCGTGATCTATGATCCGTTAGACCAAGACACGTCCACTGGCCGCACCCCTTTGGCCACGCGCACCTATTACGCCCGCCTGACCCAAGCCATTGTCACGGCTTTGACGGTGCAAATGGCCGAAGGGCGGCTGTATCAGGTGGATATGCGGCTGCGCCCCTCAGGCCGGCAAGGGCCGGTTGCCACGGCATTGGCGGCGTTCACGTCTTATCAGGAAACCGATGCCTGGACATGGGAACATCTGGCCCTGACCCGTGCCAGAGTGATTGCAGGCGATGCGGCCTTGGCGGGCGAAGTCGAAGCCTTTCGCCGCGACCTTTTGGCGCGCAAGGGGCAGGGGGGGCAGGTGAAAGCCGATGTCGCCGATATGCGCGCAAGACTGGCCGCAGCCAAACCCGGCACTTCGGCGTGGGAGGCCAAAGACGGAACCGGCAAGCTGATGGATATCGAACTGTGCGCCCAGATGCTGGCCCTGCACTCCGCCAGCCCCGCCCGCAGCCTTGATCGCCAATTGGCCGCTGGCCGTTCTGGCGGCAACCTGTCGCAAACGGACGAGACGGTTCTGGCCAAGGCGGCAAGGCTTTTCTGGCGGCTTCACGCCAGCGCGCGGCTTTTGTCAGACCAAGCCCTAAGCCCGCAAGATTTGGGCGCAGGGGCGCGGGCCTTTTTGCTGCGTGAAACGGACGCGGTGGATGATGCGGCCCTGACCCTTGCCGTGGCGCAGGCGGCGGAAGATGCGGCGGCGGTGATTGCCAAGATATTGGCCTGAAAGGACAAGATGTGACCAGAACCGAAGCCGACCCCAAGGGCCTTGTGCGCGAAAGCTACGCGATGGAGGGGATCACCCATTGGGAATGCCGGTCGATCTTTGTCGATTGGGCCTTAAGCCTGCCGGTGGGGGCCGATACCTCGGCAGCCATCCGGATTTTGCTAGAGCAATATGCCACCGACCGCGCCGATCACCCGATGAGCGTTGTCTTGACCGAAGGCTTGGGCGCGGCTGAGGCCCCCAAGCGGCGCGGTGGCCGGTTGGGCCGTCAGGCCAGCGCCGAGTAGCGTTCAGCCTTCAAGCCGCCCCAAACGCCCGCCACGGCGTTTGGACAGGCGCGGCGCGCGGGCGGGCAGGTCGGCCATGATCGCTTGCCGCTCGGCGGGGGAATAGTGTGACCATCGCCCGATTTCGTCGATCGAGCGATAACAGCCCACGCACAGGCGTTCTTGCGGGTGGATCACGCAAATCTTGATACAGGGCGATTCAATCTCGTTGCGGGCCCAGATCTCGTCGCTCATGTCGCAGCCTCGCTGGTTTGGCGGCGCAAAGTGTCCAACCGGTCCAGCGCGCCTTGCAAGATATAGCCCGCCGCCACTTGGTCAATCACCGCCGCGCGCCGCTTGCGCGAGGCGTCAGCCTCTAGCAGGGCGCGTTCGGCGGCGACGGTTGACAGGCGTTCATCCCAAAAGGTGATGGGCAGGTCGGTCAGTTTGACCAGATTGCGCGCAAAGGCTTGGGTCGCTTGCACGCGCGGGCCAGAGGAGCCGTCCATGTTCAAGGGCAGCCCAAGGACAATGCCCGACGCGCCCCGTTCGGTCAAAAGCCTCAGCAAAGCCGCCGCATCGACCGTGAACTTTTCGCGCCGGATCACGGTGATCGGCGTTGCCACCAAGCGGCGCAGGTCAGATATCGCAACACCTATCGTCTTATCGCCCAGATCCAGCCCGCAGATGGCCTTATTGGGGGCCAAATGTGCTGCGAATTCCAGAATGTCTTGCAAGATCAAGGGGCCACCCCCGCCGCTGTTGCCGCAGCCCTTAGCGCAGACAGCTCGCCCGGCTTGCCTGCGAAATCCGCTTGCGCCTTGGCATAGGCCGCCTTGGCGCGGTCGGTGGCTTTCAACACACCCAAGGCGTTGATCAGCTTGGTCCAATCTTCAATCGCACCGCCTTCGGCCATCAGGCGGCTTTCCAGCCCGCCGACCATGCCTTCGATCATCTTTTGGCGGTCTTGGGGGCTCATCTGCGCGGCGTTGGCCATGTCGCCTGCGGTGGGGCCTTTGGCTTGCGGCGCCTGATAGGGAATGCCTGCGGCATCGGCGATCTCTTGCAAACGATCAGAGATGACGGGAATCCACGGCGCGGTGTCGGGGCCTTCGTCCAGCAGGGCTTTCCACAGCGGAAAGGTTTTGTCAGGCCGGCCCACTTGGGCGGCCATCAGCCCCATATAGAACCGCGCCGCCGGTTGGGCGGGGTCGCGTTTAAGCGTTTCGGTCAGGGCGGCTTCGGCCTCAGGTGTGACGATGCCTTTGGCGGCGTAAATCATCATCACGCCCAAATTGGCATAATCATCCGCCGTGGCCTGTGCGCCTTTCAGGCGGATCACCGCCTGTTGGGCTTTGCGGGCGGCGGCGAAATTGCCAAGACCGCCCTCTTGCTGAGACAGGTAGATTTGCCCTTGCAGATCGTCGGGGCGCTTGGCCACGGCTTGCCGCAGCTTTTCGATGATATCCAAAGTGATCTTGTCGGCATCAGCGGGCGGGGCAAAGGCGGGCTGGGCCGCTTCGATCGTATCTTGGCTGGGGCGGTTTTTATAGTCTGCCGCGGCATTGGCCAGACGCGCGGCGATGGGCACATCGGGGTAGCCGGGCTGGCCGAGGGTCAGGTAAAGCAGGGCCGATCCGAGCAAGGCAAAAATGACGATACCCGCCGCCATCGCCGGATGCGAGGGCGCAAGGTTGGGTTTCACAGGCAGGGCGCGCCCAGCCTCTAGAATGCGGCGCTGCACTTCGGTGCGCAGACGGTCGGCCTCTTCGACCGGCAGAACACCGCGCGCCAGATCGCGGTCCACCTCGGCCAACTGGTCGCGGTAGACGGCCAAATCCTCTGCTCCAGCGGGGGTGTCAGCGGTGGCGGCCCGTCGCAGGGCTTGAAGCAGCACTGCGGCCACCATGACCAACATAGCCCCTGCCGACAGATAAAACCCGATCATAGCCGCCTCATCTTTATGTGACCTGTCCCTAGCCTTTTTGTGGCCTTGGCAAAAGGCCAAAGGGCGGCGCAATCGGGCGATGCGCGACATCGTGATGGGCCAAAGCGCCCTTCGGGCTTGCAACCGACAGCATTTGTCGCAATTTTCCCCATTGTGCCGTTTGCGGCGGTGGATATACCGATCCTGCCTGCCATTGAAGGCAGCATCCGAGTTGACGGAAAGGGCCCTCATGAAACGCTATTCTGCCTTTGCCCTGGCGCGTGAGGCGCTGTCTAACCACATGGGATGGGAGCGCGCCTGGGCCGCGCCGCAGCCCAAGGCCGCTTATGATGCGATCATCATCGGGGCCGGGGGGCATGGGCTGGCCACCGCCTATTATCTGGGCAAGAACTTTGGCATCACCAATGTGGCGATCCTTGAAAAAGGCTGGCTGGGGGGGGGCAATACGGGGCGCAATACCACGATCATCCGGTCGAACTATTTGCAAGATTCCTCGGCGGCGATCTATGAAAAGGCGCGCAGCCTGTATGAAACGCTCAGCCAAGATTTGAACTACAACGCGATGTTTTCCCCGCGCGGCGTGATGATGCTGGCGCAAACCCACCACGAGGTGCGCGGCTACCAGCGCACCGCCCATGCCAATGCGCTGCAAGGGGTGGTGACCGAATTCATCTCGCCCCAGCGGGTGAAAGACCTCTGCCCGATCTTGAACATCGACGGGCCGCGCTATCCGGTGCTGGGGGCCTTGTGGCAAGCGCGCGGCGGCACGGGGCGGCATGATGCGGTGGCTTGGGGCTATGCGCGTGCCTGTTCGGCGATGGGGATGGATATTCTGCAAAACTGCGAGGTGAAGGGTATCACTTCGGCCAATGGAATGGTCACTGGGGTGGACACCTCCAAAGGCTACATCGGCACCAAAAAGATCGGCATCGTGGTCGCGGGCCATTCGGGACAGGTCGCCGATATGGCGGGCTTCCGCCTGCCCGTTGAGGCCGTGGCGCTGCAAGCGCTGGTGTCCGAACCGATCAAACCTTGCATGGATGTGGTCGTCATGGCCAACACGGTCCACGGCTATATGAGCCAGTCCGACAAGGGCGAGATGGTGATTGGTGGCGGCACGGACGGGTTTAACAACTTCACCCAGCGCGGGTCGTTTCATCATATCGAAGAAACCCTGCGGGCGTTGATCGAAACATTCCCGATCATCAGCCGCTTGAAGATGCTGCGCCAATGGGGCGGGATTGTGGATATGACGGGCGACCGCTCGCCCATCATCTCGAAAACCCCGGTCGGCAATTGCTTTATCAACTGCGGTTGGGGCACGGGCGGGTTTAAGGCCATTCCGGGGTCAGGCTGGGCTATGGCCGAGCTGATGGCCAAGGGCGAACCCGGGCCGCTGGCGGCAGAGTTTGATATGTGGCGCTTCAAAGAGGGGCGGTTTATCGACGAATCGGTTGCCGCAGGGGTGGCGCATTGATCGCCCGGGGCCACGATTTTTCTGCGAAAAATCTGGGGCCTGGAATTTTCGCAGAAAATTCGTGGGCCCCCAGTGACGTGATGACCCCAAGTGACGTGATGAAAGGAAAAGGCACATGCTGACCCTCGAATGTCCTTATTGCGCCGTCATGGCCGACGAGACCGAGCTTTCCCCCGGCTACGAAGCGCATCTCAAGCGCTACGGCCCGGGATCGAGCGACGAAGAGTTTGAAGCCTATATGTTCGCCCGCAAGAACCCCAAAGGCGTGCATTTCGAACGCTGGCGCCATGCCTATGGCTGCGGCAAATGGTTCTTGGCCGCGCGCGACACCGCCACGCTGGAAGTGTTTGGCACCTATCCCGCGCAATCCGCAGGCCCGCCGCAGGCGTTGCAAGACAAGATCAAGGCCAAGCGGCCCGACTGGAAGGGTTACACATGAGCACCCGTTTGTCCAAAGGCGGCCGTTTGATCGACCGCACCCGTGCTGTGGACTTCACCTTTAACGGCAAGCGTTTGCGCGGGTTTGCCGGCGATACGCTGGCGGCCTCGCTTCTGGCCAATGACCAGATGTTGATGGGGCGCAGCTTTAAGTACCACCGCGCGCGGGGCGCGGTGGCGTCGGGCGCAGAAGAGCCCAACGCCTTGGTCAATCTGGGGCGCGGCGCGTTTTTGGAGCCGAACCAGCGGGCGACCACGACCGAAACCTTTGAAGGGTTAGAGGCACAAAGCCAAAACCATTGGCCGAGCCTTGAGATGGATGTTGGTGTCATCAACAATGCCTTGGCGCGGTTCTTGCCAGGTGGGTTTTACTACAAAACCTTCATCCATCCGCGGGCTGCGTGGAAACACGTTTTCGAACCCGTCATCCGCAAAGCCGCAGGCCTTGGGCCTGCGCCCAAGGAAATGGACGGCGACCGGTATGAGCAGGCCTATGCCTTTTGCGACGTTCTAATTGCAGGCGGCGGGATTGCCGGTTTGCAGGCGGCCTTGGCTGCGGCCTTGGGCGGGGCGCGGGTTATGGTGCTGGAGCAGACCCCCGCTTGGGGCGGTCGTGCCCCTGTGGACGGCGATGTGATCGACGGGATGGCGGCAGAGCTTTGGGTGACAAAAACCGTCCAAGCCCTTGCAGCCATGCCCAATGTCACGCTGCGCACCCGCTGCATGGTGGCAGGCGTTTATGACCACGGCTATGTGCTGGCCGAAGACCGTGTGGCCGATCACACTCCCGGTGATGGCCGCCCGAAAAAGCGCCTGTGGCGTATTCGCGCAGGGCGGATTGTGGCGGCAACGGGGGCTTTAGAGCGGCCTTTGTCTTTTGCGGGCAATGATGTGCCCGGCGTTATGCTCGCCTCGGCGGTGCGGGATTATGTGGTGAACTGGGCCGTCTCTCCGGGCGATCGCACGGTGGTGGTGACCAATAATGACGACGCCTACCGCACCGCGATTGCGCTGAAACAGGCGGGGCTGGCGGTGCCGTGTATTGTGGATGCCCGCGCTGTGGCCAACGGGCCGCTGCCGACGCAGGCGCGTGCCTTGGGGATTCGGGTGGAAACCGGCAAAGGCATTGCCAAGGTCAAGGGCACCAAGCGCGTGACCGGTGTGACGCTGTGTATGCAAGCCGGCGAAGGTGCAGCCCTTGAAGATATCGCCTGCGACGCGGTTGCCATGTCAGGCGGCTGGTCGCCCGTGGTGCATTTGTGGAGCCATTGTGGCGGCAAGCTGACATGGGATGACACCCACGCCATGTTCCGCCCCGATGCCACCCGCCCGCCGATCAGCCATGACGGTTTGGCCATGGTCTATCCGGCAGGGGCTGCCAATGGCGCGCTTAAGGCGGCAGAGGCTTTGGCGGATGCGGCCCTTGCGGGCGCTGCGGCGGCGGGTTCTGACCCGATCGCTGCCGCTCAGGCAGAAGTGCGCGAAGAAGCCGCGCTGGAACCTGTCTGGATGATGCCGCAGGGCGCAAGCTACAAGCTGCGCGCCAAGATGTGGCTGGATTATCAAAATGATGTGAAAGTCTCTGACGTGCAGCTTGCGGCACGCGAGGGCTACGAATCGGTCGAACATACCAAGCGCTACACCACCTTGGGCA
>JBAXLX010000104.1:0-10342 GCA_037134595.1 Pseudomonadota bacterium | reverse complement strand
GCACTGGGGGCTGTGGCCTTGCTGGCGGCCGGGGTCTGGGCAGGCTTTGCGCTGCGCTAAGGCGGGGCTTTAAGCCGCCTGCACCGACCGCGCCTCGGTCAATATCGCGTGCAACTTGGCGGGGTCGGTGTTGGCGCGCAGTTTGGCGCAAATGCCCGGATCGCGCATGGTGCGCGACACCAGCGCCAAGGCTTTAAGATGCTCAACGCCGGATTCTTTGGGCGCAAACAGACCAACGATCAAATCCACCGGCTGACGGTCGACCGAATCATAATCCAGCGGTTTTTCCATCCGCAAGAACACGGCCACGATCCGGTCCAAGTCATCCAAACGGGCATGGGGCAGCGCTATGCCATGCCCCACCCCCGTGGCCCCAAGGCTTTCGCGCTCTTGCAAACCATCGGTCGCGACCGAGGCGTTTAACCCATAGGCTTGGGCTGCAATTTCGCCCAATTCCTGAAACAGGCGCTTTTTGCCTGTCAACTGGCCAATAAAGCGCACCGCGCCTGGCATAAGCAGTTTTGAAAGTTCCATGGGCCTTAACTACCTGCTTATATCGGCCGCAGCCGCGGATTACGTCGCATTCTTCGGGTCAATCCAGCCAATGTTGCCATCATCGCGCACATAAACCACGTTAACCCCGCCATGGCCCATGTTGCGAAACACCAGAAACTTTTGCCCGCCCAGTTCCAATTGCATCACAGCCTCGCCCACGGTCAGCGAGGGGATTTTCGCTTCCATTTCGGCAATGATAACATGGGAAACAGGGGCTGTGTCTGTATCTTCCGGTTCTTGGGTCGGAGCGAGGATATAAGACGCCCCCACCCCATATTCAACAGGTTCTGTCCGGTGCGAATGGTGGTTGCGCAGCCGGCGCTTATAGCGGCGCAGTTGCTTATCCATTTTTTCGCGGCACGATTCGAAAGCGGCGTAGATTTCGGTGGCGTGGCCTTTGGCATGGGCGTTTAGGCCGGTCGACAAATGAATAACCGCCTCGCAGACATGTTCATAACCGGATTTTGAAAAGACAATCGTCGCATCCGTGGGCCTTTGAGCATATTTTTCCACAATCTCGCCCAGTTCGGATTTCACATGTGTTTGCAGCGCTTCGCCAATGTCGATGTGCTTGCCGGTGATTTGGTACCGCATGGATGCCTCCTAGAATAAAGATGCCCGCTGGATCAAAAGACCCGTCGGATGGGAAGTTTTCATCTGAGTTTTAGCGCACTTAGGCCCTGTGGCGGTACCCCGCTTGGGGGCCGCATCTGTCAGGCAAGGCAGGGGAACTCTTGCGCGCATCTATTGTATTTGGGGATGAGGCGGGGCACTTGTCAACGGGTCTGTATGCGCTGTTTCAGGCGATCTTGAAATTCTCGCCCAGATAAACCCGCCGGACCATCTCGTCACGCACGATTTCATCGGCGGTGCCGGTCATCAACACCTTGCCATCGTGCAAAATATAGGCACGGTCCACAATATCCAGCGCTTCGCGCACGTTATGGTCGGTGATCAGCACCCCGATGCCGCGCGATTTGAGATCTTGCACCAAGTGGCGGATTTCAGCCACCGCGATGGGATCGACCCCCGCGAAGGGTTCATCCAGCAACAGATACAGCGGGTTTGCCGCCAAACAGCGCGCAATCTCGACCCGCCGCCGCTCGCCCCCTGACAGCGCCAGCGCGGGCGCGGCGCGGATATGGGTGATCGAGAATTCCGACAACAGCTCTTCCAACCGCTCGCGGCGCTTGTGGCGGTCAGGTTCGGCGATTTCCAGCACGGCAAGAATATTGTCTTCCACGCTTAAGCCGCGAAAGATCGACATTTCTTGTGGCAAATAGCCGATCCCCAACCGTGCGCGGCGGTACATGGGCAAGGCCGTCACATCGCGCCCGTCGATGAGAACCTGCCCGGCCTCGGGTGTGATCAGACCGGCAATGGCGTAAAATGTGGTGGTTTTGCCCGACCCGTTGGGGCCCAAAAGCGCCACAGCCTCACCCCTCCCAAGGGTTAGGGAGACATCCCGGATCACCAGCCGTTTTTTATAGCTTTTGCGCAGGTTGCGCACCTGCAAACCACTCAACCCGTCAAGAACACCCGCCTCGGCCATCAGTTTTGCGGCGCTTGGGTGGGGGTGAAAACAGCTGTAACGCGGCCCTCCATCGTGCCAAGGCCCGTCTTCAGGCTCATGGTTAGCAACGGCCCCGAAATGGCCGAGGCGCCCTGCGTCAGCACAACGTCCCCCCGCATGATCAAATCACCCGTTTCCGGCGCATATTCGGCATCTTGAGACGACGCAGCCTCGGTTCCTGTCGCCATCTTGACGCCTCCGTCTGCTAACATCCGCGCGATGCTTTTCTTGTCTTGCGCATATTCGATCTGCAGATGCGCCGTTTGCAGGGTCATCGTGCCCTGCGTCACCACAACATTGCCGGTGAAGACAGCCGTGCCATCTGTTTGATTGACCGAAAGCCGATCGGCCACAACTTTCACCGGTTGGCTTGGGTCAACTTGCAAGCCGCTAAAGGCAACATCGGTTCCTGCAGCCCCCGCACCCAAGGGGGCCGCTATCAGTGCCACAGCAAAAAGCCACGCTTTGAGCATCATAAACCTCCCTTGGGCAGATAGACCAGCGTCACACCCCCTGTGAAATCCAATTGGTAACCGCCCGAAGGCGATACGCCAAGGTGCATCGCTTGCGCGTGTAACTTTCCCGGCGGACCTATGGCATCAACCGGGCCAAGGCTGGTCACATCGGTTTGGATCGTGGCCACCGACAGGCCGGGCATCGTGGCCGTATACCCGTTTGAGGTGACGATCTTCACCCCGCCTGTCAAAATGGCGCGCTGGCTTGCACGCTCCATCTGTATCTGCGGCGCTGTGATCTGGGCGGTGGACCCGTCGGGCATGTCCATCTTGGCCAAGACGCTTTGGGCTTGGCCTGCATTATTGGTTCGGGAAGTGCCGGGCCGCGCCTCGGCGGCGGTGATGGTCAGGGCTGCGCCATCCTGCGTCATGCTGGCAAAGACCGGGCTGGTCACGCGCGGCTCTTTCACACGGTCGGTGATATCTGTGCGGGCATAGGGAATGGCATCTTCGGGGCGAACGGGGCGGCCAAACAGGAACAGCGTGGCCAACAGGCCCAAAGCCGCCAGTGGCAAAACAATCTTCAGCCAGAAGACAAGGCGCGAGTGAAGATTGTCTGCCCCCGCCATGGCCATCAGACGACTCCGGCGCGCAAAAGGTCGTGGATGTGCAATATGCCCAAAGCAGGCAAGCCCGCCTCGGGCGCGTCTTTGACAAACAGGCAGGTGATCTTTCGCTCGTTCATAATAGCCAAGGCCACCTCGGCCAGCGCATCGGGGGCCACGGTGCGCGGATGGGGGGTCATCACTTGGGCCACACTCAAAGACAAAAGCCCGTCCATATGGCGGCGCAGGTCGCCGTCGGTGATGATGCCTAACAAAGCGCCCTCTGGCCCCGTCACCCCCACCACCCCAAACCCGTAGCGCGAGATGGCCAAAAGAGCTTCAGACATGGGCCGATCCGTGGCGATCAGCGGCAGGTCGGTGTGCATCAGATCGCGCACCTTGGTCAGGCGGGCGCCCAACTTGCCGCCGGGATGAAAGACGCGGAAATGTTCAGGGGTAAATTCCCGCCGCTCCATCAAAGCTATGGCCAGCGCATCGCCCAAGGCCAGCATCATGGTGGTGGATGTGGTGGGCACAACGCCCGTGCCACAGGCCTCTGCCACGGCGGGCAGCACCAAAGCCACGTCCGCAGCGCGCAGCAAGGTGGAACCGGGGCGGCTGGCGATGCCGATCAGCGGAATGTCAAAGCGGCGGGTGTGGGCCACAATGTCAGCCAATTCCGGCGTTTCGCCCGAATTGGACAGCACCAGCACCACATCGCCCTGCAACATCATGCCCAGATCGCCATGGCTCGCCTCTGCCGGATGCACGAACTGCGCGGGTGTTCCGGTCGACGCAAAGGTGGCGGCCATTTTACGCGCGATATGGCCAGATTTGCCCATGCCCGACACAATCACCCGCCCCTTGGCGGCCAAGATTAGATCGGCAGCCTTGGAAAAGCTGTCGTCCAGACTTGCCGCCAGATCGCCCAAGGCCTGCGCCTCTAGCCCGATCACGCGGCGGGCGATGGAGAGCGGGTCAGTGGTGGAAGATGTCATTGGGGTCGTTCCATCCCAAAAGATCAAGCTCTGCCCGTGTGGGTAGGAAGTCAAAGCAGCGCTGCGCCAAGGTGAGCCGGTCTTCGCGGATCAGAATCGCTTCCAGCGCGTCTTTCAGTTTGTGCAGATACAAAACGTCAGAGGCGGCATAGTCCTTTTGCGCCTCGCTCAAAGTGGCTTGGCCCCAGTCAGAGGTTTGCTGCGCCTTAGACACATCAACCCCGACCAACTCGTTCAGCAGGTATTTCAGCCCGTGCCGATCGGTAAAGGTGCGCACCAGTTTGGCGGCGATTTTGGTGCACCACACAGGTTGCGTGCGCACACCAAAGGCTTGATGCAGCATGGCAATGTCAAAGCGGCCAAAGTGGAACAGCTTCAGAATGGCAGGATCGGTCAACAGACGCTGCAAGTTGGGGGCGCTGGTCTGGCCCTTGTCAATCTGCACGATATGCGCATGGCCATCGCCTGACGAAAGCTGCACCACGCAAAGCCGGTCGCGGCGCGGGTCAAGACCCATGGTTTCGGTATCTATAGCCACGATGGGGCCCAGTTTCAGCCCAACGGGCAGGTCATTTTTGTACAGGTGATTGGCCAAGGTATCGGTCGCTCCAGTCGGATAGACAGGGTCTAGCCGATTTCCACATGAAAGGGAATTCGCCAAGCCACGGCTGCCTTGCCACGCGGGTCAGGGGCGCTGCGACCCGTCTTGCAGGGGCACAATATCCCAATACATCCAACGACCCGGCGAATCGCTCGGTTCGGACAAGATCAGCGCTTCATCGCGCACGCCAAGCCAGCCGCTGACCGCCATCACAGGGCGCAAGCGAAAGCCGATCAGATCGCGGTACAAAAGCCAGCGCGAGGTGACAAACCGCGCCATCCCCGCCCCTGCCAAGGGCCGCCCCAAAGCCACACATCCGGCCGAGGCGACCAGCATTTTGTCAGGCTGGCCTTGGTTTAAAAACCCCCAAGTGCCGTCCGCATCTTGCTGGATCACCCAGCGCGTGCCGGAATACGGCTCTGCCGCCTTGGGGGCGAGGGTGATGCCGCCGGAAAACACATCACCGTCCAGATAGGGCTGCGCCACCTCGCCGCTGCGGGCCAAGGCAATCGGGCTGGCGGAGGTGACGGTGCGCCCATCGACCAAAAACGGCGCGGTCAAACGGTGCAAATCCTGACGCTTCGTCCGGCGCAGGATGGCAGAGCCATACTCATCCGCCATGCAGCACCCCGAATGCCTTGCCCTCTGCCTCGGCCAGCCAAAAGGCGGCTGAGGCAGAGGTCGCGATTCTTTCCCGGTAGTGGGCGCGCAGCGTATCAAAATTCTGGATGAACACCGCCAAGCTGGCATAAAGCCGCGCCGCCACGCTGGAGAGGGCGGCCAAGCGGTCAGTCTCGAACGGGTCATAAATGCAGCGTTTATCGGTATGGGTGTTGACCAAAACCACGTGATCCAGCGGGTCTGTGCTGGAATAGGGCTCCATATACAAAAACGGGGCCACGGCGGTTACCTTGCCCTCGCGCGCCGAAGATTCGGTCAGCGAGGCGACAAGTTCATCGGCCAGAACCGAAAAAGCCGCATCGAAGCTTTTGAACCGCGCCATAACGGATAGGTAGTGCCCGGCAAAGTCGGGCTGCAGCAGCCGGTCGCAGGCCACGAGATCGGCCAATGCCTCGGCATAGACGGTCAGGCCCGCCACGTCTGACAGTGACAGATGCACAGCCGCGCGGCGGTGGAAAAAGGTCGCCAGATCGTCCGGCTTGCGCTGGCCGTAAGCCATATTGATGATCACACCGTGCGCGATGCTCATATATTCCTGCGCATAGGAATGGGCCGGTTCATGCCACGCGGCCAAGTTGGGGTTTGACACCGTCACCCCGCCCGAAGCGACATTTCGCAAACAATACTCAATATCATCGCCGCGCAGGAACATCGCGCAGGGCAGGCCCAAGTCTGCCAAGCGGGTGTAGGGCATCGACAGGAAGATAAAGGCCGAGTATTCGGGATGGTGCAGGCGGGCCATCTCGCCCAAGTGGTTGGCAGCGTGAAACACCTTGGCATGGCGCAGCAGGCGCGGGGCCACCGCGCTGCGCTGACCGCCCGGATTGTCGCGCGTGTAACGCCCCCAAAAGCCGCCATCTTCCCACATCATCCGCGGTTCGGATTTCAGGAAAATCGGCAGAGTGTGAAAGGCCTGATCCTTGCGAAACAAGGTCGCGGCCCAATTGCGCGCCAGACTTTCCAGCGAAATCGACAGATCGTCATCGGCGATCACCAGTTCGTCTACCGTGATGCCCGCTGCGGTCACAGCCGTTTGCAACGCCAAGAGTTCCAAACTTAAATTCCCAGCACCGCCCATGTTGGGGCCGGACATCACAAAAAGGTTCAGCGGGTCGGCCTGCCCGTGGGGCGCGTAGGGTGCCGCCCCTGTGCCCAAGGCGTCATAGACCAAAAAGAAGGTGTTCTTAAGCATCTGCCCGTAATCGCTGGCAATCGCTTGGTCATGAAACCGCGCCAGCAGGCGTTGCACGTCCGCGCTGCGGCCAAAGGTGCGAATCGCCACGACCATGCGCGCTTGTGTCGCGGCAGGGGCACGCGCTTGCCACGTGGCGTCAATCAACACACAGGTATCCGACAAGGCCCGCGCCACCCAGAACAACCGCACCCCGCGCGGCAGGGTGCTAAGCGCCCCGATGGCCACATGGGCTTCCACAATCTCGTCAGAGGTGATGATTTTTTCAACCAGCGCCACCGGCTCTTGATCCATGCGGCATTGATAGACCGTCACTTGGAAGCGGCCCTGAAACACCACGTTCAAAGACACATCCAGATCTTCACCATGCGCCATCAGGATTTGCGGAAAGAACGCATTGCGCAGCGTGGCGGTGTTGATCAGTTCTTGGTTCAACAGCGGCATCCCCGCCGCGCCCTTGGGGATGAAATGGTCGTCTTGCACGACGAAAAACAGATCATCTAATCCCACAACGGTGTTGGACTGATCTATCCCATGCAGGCGAAACAGTTCGCCGCGCTTTAAGGCAAGGGTGTTTGCCGCCCAGCGCTGCAAAGCAGCCTGAAGTGTTGCAACACAGCTTAAAAATGAAGGGTCCGCCAATGCCAATTTGTTTCCTAAAATACCTGTAAGCCACGCCCCAAACCAGACGCGCCCGAATGTCAAACCTTAATGCGGGCCTGAATACGCCTGCACGGCCGGTCCGGCAAGCGATAAGACATGGGCCAAGACCGAAACAGCCAAGGTGCGCGGATCGCGACACGATCCGATCAGGCCAAAGGTGGGGCAAAGCCGTTCGATCGCCTCGGGTACCACGCCTTGTGTGTGCAGATCGGCCAGCAGGCGCTGGCGTGCCTTCAGGCTGCCCTGCGCGCCGATGAACAAAGCGTCTGAGGGGAGAAACTGCGCCAAAAGACGCGCCTCATTCTCGTGGTCGTGAAAAAACAAGGTCACAGCGGTGCGTCTGTCAGGCTTGGGGCAGATATAGCTGCGAAAGCTGGGCACCAGCGTTACGTTCAGCGGCCCGATCCGCGACAGGTCGGTTTGTAGACCCTCTTGGCCAAAAAGGGTAACATCATAGCCAGCCGCCTGCGCCATCAGCGCAAAAGACATGGCTTCGATCCCGTGGCCGTAAACCCAAAACCGCAGTTCGGGTTCCAGCACGATGACAAGCTCATCCGGACCGGCGCTGGTTTGGTCTGGCTTGACCAAAGCCAGCGCCCCTGTTGACAGGGTGATCCGCAAAGCCGCTTCGATTCGGGCATCGCCGCGGCTGAGAATTTCGTGCAAAACTGCGCGGTCGGGATTTGGGATCAACAAAATCGACAGCCCGCCGCCGCAGGGCAGCTTCAGATCAAAGAAGGGCGAGCCTTGGCCATAGCGCAGCGCCCGAACCTGACCGGTTTGCAGTGCCATGGCGGCGTGTTCGGCAATGTCATCCTCGATACAGCCCGACGACAGCGACCCCGTGCGCTGGCCTTGCGGCCCAAAGGCCATCATCGTACCAAGGTTGCGATACGAGGTTCCCACGATCTGCGTAATCACGGCCAAAACGCCGCCCGTTTCGCACAGACGCTTCAAAGGAACGCGGTTGCTGGCGTATTCGATCATAGGTGCCCTACCCTTCGCCCCAATGTGGAACGTTGCGCCACCAACCGCCAGACCCGTTTTGCGCCTAAGCCAACATCGGGCGGCCGTTAGGTGTTCTTTCTTTCTCGGATCGCCGTGACAGCGGCAATAGGGGCCTCTACGCCACCGGGCAACAGCGCTGAAAGGCCGTCGGCGGTGCTGCGAATCTCGCTGATTCTGGCGTAATACTCGACGTCGGAGGTGTCGATGACTTTATCCCCCTGCCAGCTTTCCAGCTTCAAAGTATAAACGCCTTTTGGCAAAGCTTCGCCCTTGGAATTGCGGCCCTGCCATTCATAATCTTTCGAGCCCAGCGGCAATTCGGTGCGCGACACTTCCTTGCCACTTTGATCGGTGACCACCAGAACCGCCTTTGTGGCCGACTGCGCCGGATTGGGCGACAAGGTCACCGGCGTTGCCCCGTCGAAATAGGCAGGGGCGGCGATGCGCGCCTCTTTGCCAACCCAGCCGACCATTTGGCCCATGCCAGTCAGCGCACTTTGCCCCAAAAGCTGGGCCAAAAGGTCGTTGGTTTTGGTCTGTTGTTCGACACCGGAAAAGGTGGCGAGCTGTACGGCCAGTTGATCCGCACTCATCGGGTTGAGGGGGTCTTGGTTCTTGATCTGGGTCGTCATCATCTTCAAGAACGTGTCGTAGTTTTTGTCATTATTCTGCTTATCCACCGAAGCGGCGGCTTTGATCGGGGTCTGCGTGGCGGCTGTGACATCCATGATTTTTCCTTTTAAAGGCGAAGGTCCAACCCTGTGGTGGACACAGGTTTGACATAGGGAGCGGAAATGGGCGGTGGCAGGGCGGCGGGAGAAGCCTGTTCGGGGGGGGCCGCTTCGCGCTGGTCGCGTGGGGGGGCGCGCTGGGCCCATTGGCCAAAGTTCAGCGTGTCCGTGTTCAATCCCGCCGCGCGAAACTCTTGGCGCAGAGTTTCGGCATGAGCGCGCAAGAGGTCGAGGGTTTCGGGCCGCTCGACCGCAAGTCTGACCTGCACTTGGTCACCCTGCGTGATCAGATCGAACCGGATGCGGCCCAATTCCGCCGGGTTTAGCAAAACCTCTGCGTGGCTCTTGCGATCGTCCCCAAGCCCGTGTTGCAAATGCGCGATCACCGCTGGCACCTGCGCATGCAAGGCTTGGGCAGTCTTCGGCGGCAGTGAGGATTGTGCAGAGAACGCGACGTGTGGCGGGAGCGATCCGCCAAGGGCCTGCGGGTTTGGTGCCAAAAAAGCATCTGGGGCTGTGACCGATGCAAACCCCGTCTCCGCCGGGGTGATGTCGGCCTTCGCGGCCCCCTCGTCGGGGGGCGGCAGCGGCTTCAAACGCTGCAAAGCTTGGGCCCGTTCCCCTTCCGCCAGCCGTGCCGAGGCTTTTGCGATCGGACCGGACGCATGAAAGGCGGTCACGCCAGAAGCGGCCTGTATGGTCACTCCCGCATCTTCTGGCGGGGTTTTGCCGTTTGATGGATTGGCAGCAGCCTTTAGACCTTGGGCGGCCTTTTCCCGATCCGTGGAAACAAAGCTTAAGCTGTGGGCAACCTCGGCACTGTCTCTTGCGGTGTTTTGGCCCATAACCATGTCGCGGGCACTGTGTGACGACATGATTTTAACCGGCCCCCCCGGTTCTGATAGACTCTGCCGCAAGCCTTGATCCCCCGCTGTTTGCAAGGCACCGCCAACCGCAGGCGAGGAAAAATCGCGCATGAACCGCGTGGTCTGCAATTGGCCCATCACCATGTCGCGGCCAGTGTGTGGCGACATGGTTTTAACTGGCCCCCCCGGTTCTGGAGGACTCTGCCGCAAGCCTTGTTCCCCCGCTGTTTGCAAGGCACCGCCGACCGCAGGCGAAGAAAAATCGCGCGTTAACCGCGCGGTCTGCAATTGGCCCATCACCATGTCGCGGCCAGTGTTTGGCGATATGGTTTTAACTGGCCCCCCCGGTTCTGGAGGATTCTGCCGCAAGCCTTGATCCCCCGCTGTTTGCAAGGCACCGCCAACCGCAGGCGA
>JBAXLX010000103.1:0-10360 GCA_037134595.1 Pseudomonadota bacterium | reverse complement strand
GCCATCTTACCCACGGCGCTGCACGGCCATTGGCACCACCGGTTCGCCAACGATGCCATCCGCTTGCGCGCCAATTGGGCCAATTGGTTTCGCCCCGGATATGAGGCACTGTTCGAGTCGATCTTGGCCCGCATCCAAGCCGAAGGCCCCCTGACCACCGCCGATGTGGGCGCGGAAGAGGCGCGCGGTTCTGGCGGTTGGTGGGACTGGCACCCGTCTAAAACCGCGCTGGAGTGGCTGTGGCGCACCGGGCAGCTGGCCATCACGCGGCGCGAGGGGTTTCGCAAAGTCTATGATCTGACCGAGCGGGTGATCCCGCAAGCGCACCGCGCGCCGATCGGCGACCGCGCGCAGATGATTGACTGGGCCTGCACCTCAGCGCTTGACCGTTTGGGCTTTGCCGACCCAAGCGAGCTGCGCGCCTTTTGGCATCTGATCACCCCACAAGAGGCGAGGTTTTGGGCGCAAGAGGCCCTGACGCGGGGCGAGATTGCACGGCTTGAAATTGAAGGCGCAGATGGCCGCCGCAAACCAAGCCTCGCCCGCCCCGATGTGCTTCAGGCGGCAACGGATGCCCCCGAACCACCGCCCAAGCGCATCCGCATCCTGTCGCCCTTTGATCCCGCCCTGCGCGACCGCGACCGCGCTGAATTTCTGTTCGGCTTTCACTACCGGATCGAGGTGTTTGTCCCCGAACCCAAGCGCAAATATGGCTACTATGTCTTTCCCGTTCTGGAAGGCAGCCGCCTCATCGGCCGCCTTGACGCCAAAGCCCTGCGCGCCCAATCCACCTTGCACCTGCGCGCCTTTTGGCCCGAGGCGGGCGTCACCCTCACCGCCGCCCGCTTGCAGCGGTTGGACGCCGAATTGGAGCGTTTGGCGACTTTCGCGGGGTGTGATCGGGTGGTACGGGCTGACGGCTGGCAGCGCGCGACGCTGGCGTAAGGCTGAGTATTTGGGCCAAGATGAAGGGGGGGTTACAGCCCGTCAAGACAGGCCGTCATCAAGGATGAGTCGGGGTCTGCCAAACCGTCGATCACGTTGAAATGGTGCAGGTTGGGGGCGACTGTCCAAGGGCAGGCCCAAGCCTCTGACAGGGTGCGCGCTTGCCAGAGGAAGGCGGGGCGCTCCTCTCCGCCGACCCAGACATGGGCCGAGCAATCTGTCCTCAGAGCAAGTCGGGCGGGGCTTTCGCGGGCGACCTCGTCGGCATCCAGCCGAAGATCGGCGTTCATCGCGGTTTGGCGCAGCGGTTCCAGCTCGGCCAAGGGCGAGATTGGCACCACGCGGCGCACTTGTGGCAGGGCCTGATCGGCGCAGCCCATGCGCGCGGCAAGATGGCCGCCTGCGGAATGGCCCGTCACCACCACGGGGCCTGCAACCAAGGCCGAAGCGGCGCGGATGGCTTGCGCCACTTCGCTTGTCATCTGCGCGATGCGGGCGGCGGGGGCCAGCGTATAAGACGGCATGGCGCAGGCCCACCCACGCCCCAAGGCCCCTGCCGCCAGATGCGACCAGATGTCGCGGTCAAAGGCCCGCCAATAGCCGCCGTGGATGAAGACCATCAGCCCTTTGGGCTGACCTTGGGGAGAAAACAGATCAAAAGCCTGCCGAGGATCTGGGCCATAGGGCTGACCTACCACCGCCCGCGCGCCAAGGCTTTCGCGAAAGGTTTGGGCTGCAGCGGTCCAGCGGGGGGGATAGGCCTCTGCCCCGGGGATATAGGCACCGTTTTGATAGGCTTGGTCGATAGCTTGCATTTGTCTTCCCTTGGCCTTTCGCCTGGACCTGTCACCGCGAACTGGACTTTTGCCCCCGCCTGCGCCATTGCAAGCCTAACGACATTTGGAGGCCCACCTGATGCTTGATTCCGTAACCGATCTGCTTGCCATGCTTAAAGACCCAACGCTGTTGCCCAACAAGGCCTATGTGGCTGGCGAATGGGTGGATGCGGCCGATGGCGCGACCTTTGCCGTCACCAACCCCGCGCGCGGCGATGTCATCGCCCGCGTGCCCGACCTGACCCGTGCCGATGCCGCCCGCGCCATCGCCGCCGCCGACAAGGCGCGCCACGAATGGGCCGCACGCACCGGCAAGGAACGCGCCGCGATCTTGCGCAAATGGTATGACCTGTGCATCGCCAACCAAGATGACCTTGGCACGATCCTGACCGCCGAGCAGGGCAAACCCCTGCCCGAGGCGAAGGGCGAAGTGGTTTACGGGGCAAGCTTTATCGAATGGTTCGGCGAAGAGGCCAAGCGCATCTACGGCGAAACCATCCCCGGCCACCAGCGCGACAAGCGCATTACGGTCATAAAGCAGCCGATCGGCGTGGCGGCGTCGATCACGCCGTGGAACTTCCCCAACGCCATGATCGCGCGCAAGGTCGCGCCCGCTTTGGCCGCAGGCTGCGGCTTTGTCTGCCGACCCGCGGCTGAAACGCCGCTGTCGGCCATCGCTTTGGCCGTTCTGGCCGAGCGGGCCGGCGTTCCGGGTGGGGTGTTTTCGGTCATCACCTCCAAACGCTCGTCTGAGATTGGCAAAGAGTTCTGCGAGAACCCCTCTGTGCGCAAACTGACCTTCACCGGATCCACCGAAGTTGGCCGCATTCTGCTGCGGCAGGCAGCGGAACAAGTGCTGAAATGCTCGATGGAGCTGGGCGGCAATGCGCCCTTCATCGTGTTTGACGATGCCGATCTGGACAAGGCCGTCGAAGGCGCGATGATCTCCAAGTTCCGCAACAACGGCCAAACCTGCGTCTGCGCCAACCGGATTTATGTCCAAGCCGGGGTCTATGACGCCTTTGCCGAAAAGCTGTCGGCAGCTGTGCAAAAGCTGGCGATTGGCGATGGGTTGACAGCGGGCACCACCACCGGCCCCTTGATCAACGAATCAGCCGTGGAAAAGGTGCAAGAGCATATCGCGGATGTTCTGGCCTCTGGCGGCAAGATCCTGACCGGCGGCAAGCGCCATGCGCTGGGCGGGACGTTCTTTGAACCCACTGTGGTGACAGGCGTTTTGCCCACCGCCAAGGTCGCGACCGAAGAAACCTTTGGCCCGCTTGCGCCCTTGTTCAAATTCGACACCGAAGCAGAGATCATCGCGCTGGCGAATGATACGATCTTTGGCCTCGCCTCGTACTTCTACTCCCGCGACATCGGCCGGATCACCCGCGTGCAAGAGGCGCTGGAATACGGCATGGTCGGCGTGAACACCGGCCTGATTTCGACCGAGGTCGCGCCCTTTGGCGGTGTGAAGCAATCCGGCCTTGGCCGCGAAGGCAGCCACCACGGGATCGAAGACTATATGGAAATGAAATACATCTGCCTTTCCATATAAATTCCTTCATATCCTCTACAAATATGGGGTTTGGCGACTAAACTGGACACTAACTTGGACACTGTGAGGACCAAAAAGTGGACTATCCAGCCGCCAGCCTCAACTACCTAACGACCAAAAAGAAGTGGTACGTCTATGTCAGCGTACCTACAGAACTACGCGAAAAGTTCAAGCGTGCCGACATCAGACGATCAACAGGCACTGGCGATAAGAAGACCGCTGAACGCAAACTGCATGAGATAGCAGCATCCATCTATCCAGATAATTTTATGAAACTTGGGGGATAACATGAGAACTACCATACTGTTAGTCATGGCGTTGCTTTTGAATGTTGGTTGCTCTGAAACAAAATACATCGAACCAGAACAAATTGGCACTAATAAACTACCAGCTTACTATAGTATAACTACAACGAAGTCGTCCAGCAGTGGGCTTGATTGTGTGTTGAGAGAACTATCTTTGTCTGACAGCAGAAATACTTTTGAACACGCGATTAATGGCAACGATTGGACGATTGACATCGTTTATGGAAAAAATGGGATAGTTGGGGGTGGGCAAATTGGCAAGATTGTAGGAGATGGGAAATCGATAACGTTCTATTATCGCCCTGCAATTGGCAACTTCGGGATGGATGCGTGGAATGTTGAGAAAGTTGTGCCAAGTTCTCTCAAGACTTGCGCATAACTCGTATGTGATCACATTGTCTTTGACTTCATGCCTATCTCAATCTTTTCCAGCCACGTTACCTTTTGCGTGTCGTCCACTGCGATTCAGCAAAGCTACGCTTCAAGAAAAAGGTAATCTGGACACTAAATAAGTGCTTTTCTTGGACACTAAGGTTAATCATAACATATTGTGTATTAACAATTTTACAAAACAGTCGAGATGAAACATCTCTGCCTGTCGATCTAAAGCCGTCCCCCCGGTGGTTTGCGCTGCCGGGGGGGATGCGATCAGGACCTTTGCGCAAAAACAAGTGACACATCGCGCAACTTCGCTTAAGGTGGGTGCGGTTTTAAACCGCTAGTTTCTCAACCAATGGAGAATTTCGTGCAAACCGTTACCAAACTTCCCCCCACCTCGGCATCCACCCCCATCACCGATGATCTCGACGGCTGGGTTGTCACTGAAGGCACGCCCAAGATGAAAACTTGGGTGCTCAACACCTCGGCGGCCGGCGACATGATGTCGGGCATCTGGGAATGCACCAAGGGCACCTATCATGCCACCTATGCGGCCTATGAATTTGTGGTCCTAATCGCCGGCCGCATCACCATCACGCCGGATGGCGGCACGCCCGTGACGGTACAGGCGGGTGATTCCTTTGTGGTGGAACCCACGTTCAAAGGCACTTGGGTCATCGAGGAAGATGTCCGCAAGCACTTTGATTTCCGTTTGAAATAAACGGCTTAGCCTGATTTTTGGGGCCTTGTTATCGCCTAACAAGGCCCTGATTTTGCCTATCTGCCCGCAAAGCCCCATGTTCGGTTCAAGGCAAACGCCACAGCAAGGTCTGCGGCACTGCCCATCTGCCACCCGAAAGGATCACATCATGGTTACGCTTTTCTCCTCTGCCAAACGCGCTTTGATTTCCGGCTCTGTCGCTTTGGCGCTGCTGGGCACCTCGGTTGCCCCCGCCATGGCTTGGGGCCAGCGCGAGCAAGATTTCACCAAGGGCGCGCTGTCGGCGCTGTTGCTGGGGGCCATCGTGCATGATGCGCGGCAGCATCATGGCTACGACGATCGCCCGCCTGTTTATTACCCCATGCGTCCGCGCCCCGTGTATCACGAGCCGGTGCAAAGCTTTTATGCGACCCCTGCGGCCCAGGCGTTTCAGTCCTATTCCTCTGCAGAACGCCGCCGCATTCAGGCAGCACTTGCCAACTATGGCTACTATTTCGGCTACGTTGACGGCAGCTTTGGCCCGGGCACCTATCGGGCGATCACGGCCTATGCCAGCGAATCCGGCCAGATGGCCCTGCTGGAAACCCGTGGCGGCGCTTACGGCTTGTTGGACAGCCTGATCTACTGACGGCCCGCTTTAGGCCCCGTGCTTTTGGACAAGTGCCAAAGGCAGGGGGCCACCGGTCGCCCAATCCAGCAGGCTGACCGTATGCACCACGGGCACGCCCGCCTCTTGCCCGATCTGGATCATGCAGCCCAGATTGCCCGCTGCAATCACATCAGGCTTGCGCGCCATCAGGGTTTTCACCTTGCGATTGCGCAACTGGCCCGAGATTTCGGGCTGCAAAATGTTATAAGTCCCCGCCGATCCGCAGCACAGATGGCTGTCGGCGGGTTCGCTGACCTTAAAGCCCGCTTGGGTCAGCAGGTCTTTGGGCAGCGTTTTGATCTTTTGGCCATGCTGCAACGAACACGCCGCGTGATAGGCAACGGCCAGCCCTTTGGGGGCGGTCGTGGGCAGGCCAAGGGTCGCAATCACCTCGGTCACGTCGCGGGCCAGCCCTGCCACTTGGGCGGCATCGGCGGCCAGAGGGTCTTGCGCCAGAAGGTGGCCGTAATCTTTCAGCGTTGACCCGCAGCCAGAGGTGTTGATCACCAAGGCATCCAACGGCCCCGCGCGGTGCGCTGCCATCACCGCGCGCACCATGTTGCGCGCCTTGGGCAAGGCGGCAGTCTCTTGCCCCATATGCAGCGGCAAGGCGCCACAGCAGCCCATGTTGGGCGGTACCACCACCTCGGCCCCCAGCCGTGTCAGCAGGCGGATCGTGGCATCGTTGATCTCGGTATCCAGCGCCTTTTGCACGCAGCCCGTCATCAGCGCCACGCGCATTTTGCGCGGGCCAAGGGCCGCGAAAACCTGCGCGTCATCGTTGCGGCTGACGGGGGGCAGGGTTTTGGGCACCAGCTTAAGCAGCGCCTGAACCCGCGCATCAGGGATCAGCCGCGCCAAGGGCCGTGTCACGCGGGCGGCAAAAACCGCCAGACGAAAGCGGGTGGGGTAGGGCATCACCGCCACCAGCACCGCGCGCAGCGCCCTGTCCATCCACGGGCGGCGGTAGGTCTTTTCGACATGATCGCGGCCCAGTTCGATCAGATGGGCGTAATCCACACCCGACGGGCAGGTTGTGGTACAGGCCAAGCATGACAGGCAGCGGTCGATATGCTTTGCGGTCTTGGCATCGGCCGCACGGCCAGATTCGAGCATCTCCTTAATCAGATAGATGCGCCCCCGCGGGCTGTCGAGTTCATCGCCCAGCACCTGATAACTGGGGCAGGTGGCCGTGCATAAGCCGCAATGCACACAAGCGCGCAGGATCTTGTTCGCCTCGGCCAGTTTCGGGTCAGCCAGTTGCGCAGCGCTAAAGAAGGTTTGCATCAGCCCATGATCCCTGCGTTCAAGATCCCCTTGGGATCAAACTGCGCCCGAAGGGCGAGCGACAAAGCCGCCACACCCGCCGCTTCGGGGGCAAAGGCCGCAGCGCCACTGCCGCGCATCAAGGTTGCATGGCCTACACCTGCCACAGCGCCCCTGATCAGCGCCGCGCCGGAATCGGCCAAGCCCTGCACAGCGATCCAGATCAACCCACCGCCCCAATCGAACATGGCCTGATGCGCCACACCTGCCAAGGCCGCCACAACCCCCTCAGCCGCCGTAGGCTTGCACGACACCCGCCACAGCGCCCCATCGTCTAACCCCTGCGCATCGCGCACCGCTTCCCACAGCGCATCGCCCGCCGTTTCCACCCAATCCCCGCCAAGCAGCGCTTTCAGCGCCGCCACACGGTAGCGCACCGAGGCTTGCATCCCCTCAACCCGCAGCGCTGCGCCAAAGGGTCCATAGGCCGCACCTGACACCTCGAACGGTGACCCAAGCGCGCGGCGCAGCAAGGCCAAACCCGCGCTTAGAGGCACCTGAGTTTGCAACGTCACCGCAGATTCCGGCACGGCTTGCAGCTTGAACGCCACTTGGGTGATCACCCCCAAGGTGCCATGACTGCCCGCCATCAGTTTGACCAAATCCAGACCGGTGACATTCTTCATCACCCGCCCGCCCGATTTCACAACGCTGCCCATCCCGTCGACAAAGCGCACCCCGATCAGATGATCCCGCGCCGCCCCCGCCTGCACGCGGCGCGGGCCGCTGGCGTTGGTGGCCACGACCCCGCCAAGGGTGGAAACCCCTTGCCGCTGCAATGCCCTGCGCAAATCGGGGGCCTCAAAGGCCAAGCGTTGGCCTTGGGCCGCCAGAACCGCCTCAACCTCGGCCAAGGGGGTGCCAGCGGCGGCGACCAAGGTCAAAGCACCCGGTTCATATAGGGTTATCCCCGACAAGCCCGCCGTTTCCAGCACCGTGCCCGGCCCATAGGCCACCCCCCGCGTGCCACCGCCGCGCAGCGACACAGGGCCTTGGGCCGCGCGGATCATCTCGGCCAGCTCCGCCTCGCTTTGCGGCTGCAACACAAGATTTGTCATGAGGCACGGCGGCTGGCGGTGACATCCAGCGGAAAGACTTTGGCGGGGTTTAGCAGCCAAGCGGGGTCAAAAACGTCTTTGACGCGCAACTGCGCTTCAAGATCGGCGGGGTTGAATTGCACCGTCATTAGGTCGCGCTTTTCCACGCCCACGCCGTGTTCGCCTGTCAGGCAACCGCCGACCTCGACACAGAGTTTCAAGATATCGGCCCCCAAAGCCTCGCACAGTTCTAGGTCGCCGGGTTTGTTGGCGTTGTACAGGATCAAGGGGTGCATATTGCCATCGCCGGCGTGAAAGACATTGGCGACCGACAGGCCAACAGCCGCGCTCATCTCGGCAATGCGGCGCAGGACATAGGGCAGTTCCGACACGGGGATGGTACCGTCAAGGCACATGTAATCGGCGATATTGCCCATCGCCCCGAAGGCCGATTTGCGCCCCAGCCAGATTTTGCGGCTTTCCTCTTCCGATCCGCTTTCGCGGTAGGCCACCGGATTGTGGCGCAGGGCGATGTCTTTGATCCGCGCCAGTTGGGCGTCAATCTCGGCGGGGCTGCCCTCGACCTCGACGATCAGCAGAGCTTCGCAATCGGGGTAGCCCGCCTTGGCGAAGTCTTCGCAGGCGCGGATACAGGGGCGATCCATGAATTCAATCGCCACAGGCAACAGGCCCGCGCGGATGATATCGGCCACGCAGGCCCCCGCAACTTCGTTGGCTGCAAAGCCCATCAGCACAGGCCGCGCGCCTTCGGGCTTGGGCAGAATGCGCAGGTAAGCTTCGGTCACAACGCCCAACTGGCCTTCTGATCCGCAGATCACGCCCAACAGGTCTAGCCCCGGCGCGTCGGACCAAGGGCCGCCGATCTCCACCACCTCGCCGCTCATCAAAACGATGGTCACGCCCAGCAGGTTGTTGGTCGTCACCCCGTATTTGAGGCAATGCGCCCCGCCCGAGTTCATCGCGATATTGCCCGCAATGGCGCAGGCCAATTGGCTTGACGGATCAGGCGCATAAAACCACCCGTCGGCTTCCACCGCGCCGGTGACGGCCAGATTGGTCCGCCCGGTTTGCACGTGGATAAAGCGGTTGTCGTAATCGGTCTCGATCACGCCGTTCATCCGCGCCACGCCCAGCACCACGCAATCCGCCGTGGGAAAACTGCCCCCCGCCAGCGAGGTGCCCGCCCCCCTTGGCACGACCTTGACCCCCATCTCGCTGCACAGGCGCAACACGGCGGACACTTCGGCAGTTGTGCGCGGCAAGACCACCGCCAAAGGCGCGCAGCGATAGGCCGCCAGCGCATCGCATTCATAGGCCCGCGTTTCGGATGGGTCAGAGATGACAGCATCCGCAGGCAGCACGCCGCGCAGGCGGGCGATCAGCCCATCGCGGGCGGTTAAAATCCGTTGGTCGGGCAGTGGCATATCCATGGCGCGTCCCCCTATGGGCGACATTAGGGGGGGCGCTTGCCACTGGCAAGGCGTTAGGCAAAAGGGTATCAAGGCGCTATGAACCTGCTTGCCACCCTTGAAACAACCTTTAGCGTCTTTGACAGCGCGGCTTTCGTCTGTTTGATCCTCGCGTGGTTTACCACCGGCGTTTTGGCCGAACATCCCCCGTCATGGCGGCCCTCAGTCTCGCACCTGATGAAAGACTACCGTCGCCGCTGGATGGTTGAGTTTCTCACCCGCGAACCGCGCATCTTTGACATCTCGCTGATCGACAGCCTGCGCCAAAGTGCGGCCTTCTTCATCTCGGGTGCCATGATCGCCATTGGCGGCGGGGTGGCGATGATTGGCAACACCGCCACCTTGCAGGGGCTGGCCCATGATCTGACCATCGGGTCAGAAACCGCGCAACTGCGCATCAAACTGATCGTGGTCGTAGCCTTTTTGGGCAATGCCCTGCTGAAATTCGTCTGGAGTCACCGTTTGTTCGGCTATTGCGCCATCATGATGGCCGCCATTCCCAATGACCACACCCACCCCATGGCCCGCCCCCGCGCCAACCAAACCGCCGAGATCATCATCACAGCCGCCCGCAGCTTTAACCGCGGGTTGAATGCGATTTATTTCGCCCTTGCGGGACTGGCATGGCTGATCGGCCCCAAAGCATTGATCTATGCCGTGATCCTGACCACCGCTGTGCTGATCCGCCGCGAATTCGCCAGCCATTCCCGCGCGGTGATGATGGAAAAGCTCGACTGACCTTGCCCGTCACCGTGGGCGTATCAGCCCCGCCGAACCTTTGCGCCCTTCGCGCCACCATGCCAGCACGCAGGCAAGGGCCGCCAAGATCAGATAGGCCCAAGCGGGCAGCACGGGTTCAACATTTATATCCCCCGTCACATAGGCCCCGCGTGGGGTGATGCCGATCCACCCGCGCCCTGCGGCGGGGCGGCCATCGTTGACCAAGCGCAGATCGGGGATGCCGTTTTCCAGCGCCAGAATTCCGCCCTTGGCGGTCGCCACACTCGGGGCCAGCTTGTCGGGGCTGGCAAGAGTTTCCTCGAACTCTTTGGGGGCCGAAGGGCCTACCGCCACCACCCGCACCAGATCGCCTTGTTGCAAGCGGTACAGGCCCA
>JBAXLX010000102.1:0-10379 GCA_037134595.1 Pseudomonadota bacterium | reverse complement strand
GATGCCGCGCACCACGGTTTACGGGGCCTTTGACCACGGCATTTACGGCGCGGTCGAGCGGGTGTCTGACCATGTGATCGAACCCGCCCCCGGCAAGCCGCGCCAGACGTTCTGGCGCATCTACACCCAACGCGCGATCCTGACCGGTGGCGCGACCGAGCGCCCGATTGCCTTTGAAAACAACGACCGCCCGGGCATCATGCTGGCCGGATCGCTGCGCGCCTATGCCAACCGCTGGGGCGTGGCCGTGGGCGAGCGGACGGCGATTTTCACCAACAACGACGACGGCCTGCGCACCGCGCGCGATCTGCAAGCCAAGGGCGTGGACGTGGTGGCGGTGATTGACAGCCGCGACGGCGGCGAACTTTTGCCCGGCATCCGCCATCTGCGCGGGGCTGAGGTGATCGACAGCGCGGGCCGTCTGGGCCTGTCGTCCATCACCGTGCGCCACGCCAATGGCAAGACCGAGGTGATCAAGGCCACCGCCCTTGGCGTCTCGGGCGGATGGAACCCCAATGTCAACATCACCTCGCACCACCGCTCGCGCCCGATCTGGCGCGAGGATATCGCGGCCTTCGTGCCCGGTTCGGGCGAGATTGCCAACCTGTCGGTCGCAGGCGCTGCGGCGGGCACGCTGTCAACCCACGGCGCTTTGGTCACGGGCGATGAGGTCGCACGGGCGGCGCTGGCAAGTCTGGGGCTGACGGCGCAAGCCGCCAACCTGGCCAAGGCCGAAGACGCGCCGGTTCGGATTACGCCGATTTGGTACGTCAAGGGGTCCAACCGCGCTTGGATTGACCCGCAAAACGATGTGACCGTCAAAGATATCAAACTGGCGCATCAAGAGAATTTCACCTCGGTCGAACACCTTAAGCGCTATACCACCCTTGGGATGGCGACCGATCAGGGCAAAACCAGCAACGTGCTGGGGCTGGCCGTGATGGCAGGGCTGACGGGGAAATCCATTCCTGACACCGGAACCACGGTCTATCGCCCGCCTTATACGCCTGTGGCCTTGGGGGCCTTGGGCGGGCGGGGTAGGGGGCAGGAATTCAAGCCCTTCCGCCTGACGCCCTCGCACAGATGGGCGCAAGAACAAGGCGCTGTCTTTGTCGAAGTGGGCTACTGGCTGCGCACGCAGTGGCTGCCCAAAGCGGGTGAGACGACGTGGCGGCAATCTGTCGACCGCGAGGTTTTGGCCACACGCAAATCGGTCGGCATCTGCGATGTGACAACCTTGGGCAAGATCGACATTCAGGGCACCGATGCCGGGGCTTTCTTGGATAAGGTCTATGCCAACACCTTTAGCACGCTGGCCGTTGGCAAATGCCGCTACGGTCTGATGCTGCGCGAGGATGGCATGGTGTTTGACGATGGCACCACGGCGCGCATGGGGCAGAACGAATATGTCACGACCACCACCACCGCCAATGCGGTGACGGTGTTCCGTCATCTGGAATTCTGCCGTCAGGTGCTGTGGCCGGATATGGATGTGCAACTGATCTCGACCACGGAAGCTTGGGCGCAATTCTCGGTCGCGGGGCCAAATGCGCGCAAATTGCTGCAAAAGGTGGTTGACCAAGACATCTCGGATGCGGCTTTCCCCTATATGGGGGCGGGCAATATCACCGTCGGCGGCCTGCGGGCGCGTCTGTTCCGGATCAGCTTTTCGGGCGAATTGGCCTATGAAATCGCCGTGCCCACCCGCTACGGCGATGCGATGATCCGCAAGCTGATGGAGGCTGGGGCCGAGTTTGATGCCGTTGTTTACGGCACCGAAGCCTTGGGGGTGATGCGAGTCGAAAAAGGCCATGTGGCGGGCAACGAGCTGAACGGCACATCCACCGCGCTGAACATGGGGCTGGGTAAGATGGTCAGCCGCAAGAAAGATTCCATCGGCATGGTCCTATCCCAGCGCGAGGGGATGACCCGCGACGATGGCCTGCGGCTGGTGGGGGTCAAACCTGTCAACCCTGCGGCAGAGCTCAAAGCGGGCAGCCATTTCCTGAAAACCGGGGCGGCGGCTAGGGCGGAAAATGACGACGGCTGGCTGACCTCTTTGGTCTATTCGCCGCATCTGGGCCATTATATCGCGCTGGGGTACCTTAAAGACGGGTCCAATCGCATGGGTGAAAAGATGCGCGCCGTGAATCTTTTGGCCGGGACTGACACCGAAATCGAAATCGTCAGCCCGCATTTCATCGACCCGGAAGGGGAGCGTCTTCGTGCCTGATTTCATCCTGAACCCCATCACCGCCCTTGGCCACACCGCGCCAGAGGTTGACATGATCGGCCCTTGGACCATCACCGAACGCGCCGATGTGGCGCTGGCCTCGCTCGCCGTGCGGCGCGGGCGGTTAGGCGATCTGCAAGCTGCTGCCGCTGGCGCGGGTGTGCCTTTGCCCGCCGCAGGGGCCTCGTCCCATGGTTCTGTCTACAGCGCCTTTTGGATGACGCCCGAGATGTGGATGGTCGAAGCGCCCTTTGCCAGCCACGAAGACATCCGCGCCCATCTGCTGCCGGCCTTTGGCGATGCCGCTTCTATCACCGAACAAACCGACGCTTGGGTGCGCTTTGATCTGGCGGGCGCTGATCTGCCCCGATTGTTCGAACGCCTGTCGAACGTTGATCTGGCCAAGGCCCCCGCAGGGGCGGCGACGCGCAGCGTGATGGAGCATTTGGGCTGTTACCTCATCAAACGCACTGACACGCTGGTGACTGTCTATGGCCCGCGTTCTTCAGCGCAAAGCCTGCACCATGCGTTGATCGTGGCGGCGCAATCGGTTTTGTGACGGTTCTTCTTGTCCCTTGCGATCTTTTTTCCCTATAGTGAAAAAAGCGATCTCAAAGGACGCCCAAATGACCGATGACGCCCAAGCCTTCGTGCCGCGTGGCAAACCCGCGCTCAGCCAAGACCCGCACAAGGTGCGCGACATATCCGAGCGCAACCTTGAAGCCGCGATTGGCCGCGAGGTGCGCGCCTTTCGCCGCCAACAGGGGCTGACGGTGGCCGATCTGGCGCAGGTGACGGGGCTGTCGATCGGGATGCTGTCGAAGATTGAAAACGGCATCACCTCGCCGTCGCTGACGACGTTGCAGGTGCTCAGCCACGCCTTTTCGGTGCCCGTCACTGCGTTTTTCAAATCTTACGAAGAACGCCGCGAGGTGCAGCATGTGCAAGCGGGCGACCATATCGAGGTGGAACGGCGCGGCACCCGCTCGGGGCACCAATACAATTTGCTGGGCCATATCGGATCGAACAATTCCGGCGTGGTGGTCGAACCCTATCTGATCACCCTATCCACCGAGGCTGATATTTTCCCGACCTTTCAGCATGAAGGGTTAGAGATGCTTTACATGCTGGAAGGTGAGGTCACCTATAGGCATGGCGACAAGCTGTTCCATCTGAAACCCGGCGACAGCCTGTTTTTTGATGCCGATGCCCGCCATGGGCCAGAGATGTTGAACAAACTGCCCGCCCGCTACCTGTCGGTCATCGCTTACCCGCAGGGGTAACTTACCGCTTGGCCCAGATCGTCCAGCGCAGGCGGGCGGTGCGGTAGGCATCGGGAATTGACAGCGCATAAACAAAAATCCCCCCCGCCAAATGCCCTATGAACGAGGCCGTGGGCGGGGCAGTGATAAAAGTGATCGTGCCCAAAAGCGCTGTGAAGAACAAAAACATCAACCCGCGCATCGGTTGGCGGTTGAGCACTTGGCCGCAGCCGGGCAAGATAAGCGCTACGGCCAGAACCAGATAGGGGTGGGGCGGTTTTGTCATGGGTGGGCCTTAAGGGCTGTGTGAAGGTCGGCCAGCGTGTCCATCAGGCTTTGCAGGCGGGGTGCAGGCAAGGGCGTAAGGCCCAGTTCGGCATCGCGAAAGATCAGGTAATTGGCGCGGTCGCCTTCCTCAGCAAGCACGACAAGGCGGATGCCTTTGGGCGACAGGACGGCCTCTTTCATCTTTGGGTCGCCAAACAGGGGGGCAAGCCGGGCCATGGCCGTGGCCGATGGCAAAGCCGCAGGGTCAGTGCAGCGCAGGGTGCAATCGGGCGCAAAGCCTTGCGGCAGGGCCACGGCATAGGGCATCTGCGCATGGGTGGAAAAGCTTTCCTGCCCATTGGCGCGGGCCATGATGCGCGCTTCGCCCGTCAATGGCTGGGGTTCGGTAACGGTAACCATCACCCAAAGCGCTGGAAGTTTGCGAAAGCTTAAGGTGTCGGGCAGGGCCTGCAGGTCAAAACGCAAGCCCTGATAGGTTCCAGCGACGCGGGCAAAGCCTGTGGCTTGAATTTGGCGTTGGGTATCAGACAAAAGCTTTTCAGCGGCGGCGAAGTAATTGGCGCGCGCCCCAGCCCGACCACGGGCGGCGCGCAAAATCTGCACCAAGGTTTGCGCCAACCACAGCCCCAATCCAAGCGCGATAAACAGGGTGATCAGCTTGGACATCTTGGGCCTTTCCACAAAAAACCGGCCCGCTTTTTCAAGCGGGCCGGGGCGGGGTTAGTACCCTTTGGGCCGCGGCCACGGCATTGTAAACTGCGCCGCCCGGCTGACGAAGCGATAGCGCCAGAAGTGGAACCACAGCGACGCCACGATGTAGAACGCAATCATCGCCACAAGCTGCGTGCCGTAGCCCAGAAACACCGCAAAGAAGGTGATCGCGCATAGCGACAGCAAAACGATCGAGGGCAGCGGATGGAACGGATGTTCATACCCGCGCTTGATCGACCCCATCGGCCATTTCTGGCGGAACAAGATCATGTTGAGCGGCATGAAGGTATATTCCAACAGCCCCGACAGGATCGAGAAGGTCACCACCTGATCCAGCGGTGCTTTCAGCGCAAAGGCCAGCGCAATCGGCACCAAGAAGATGATGGACCGATAGGGCGTGCGGAACTTGGGATGCACCGCGCCGAACCAACCCGGCAGGTACTTGTCGCGGCCCAAGGCAAACCACGCCCGCGAGGCGTCATTGATACAGCCGTTGGCCGAAGCCAGCGTTGCAAACAGCGTGCCCACGCCCAACAGCCAAACCAAGGGCTGCGAGTTGGTCAGCAAAGCGGCCGTGAAGAGCGGTGCGACCGATCCGTTCAAGCCGTCGCCCAGATATTCCCACGGGATCAGGCCGGTGCAGACATACCATGTCAGCGTGGCGGCGATCAGCAGCGTCATAATCCCTGCCAGCGTGCCAAAGGGCAGCGCGCGGGCCGGCGAGCGGACCTCTTCTGCCGCTTGGGTCGTGCCTTCGATGCCCAGATAATACCACAGGCCAAAGTGCATGGCGGCCAAAACGCCGATCCAGCCATAGGGCAGGGCGGCAGAGCCAGCAAACAGGTCGGCATGGTGCATCATCGAGGGCGCAATGATCCCCGAGGTCGACAAAAACAAGATAATGATCGCCGCAAAGGCGATGGCGGTGATGACCAAGTTAAAGGTCAGTGTCGCCAGAACCCCGCGGTAGTTCAGCCATGCCAGAAACATGATCGACAAGATGATGAAAGGCCGCTGGTCCAGCGTGCCGGTAAAGCCCGACAACCGCGCCACTTCTGAAATCAGATACCCCGCCGTGATGGCGTTGGCAGCCTCTAGCATCGTATAGGCAAAGACCAGATAGAGGCCGACGTTAAAGGCCATGAGCGGCCCCACGATGTGCTTGGCTTGGGTATATTGCCCACCCGCCGCAGCCACGGTCGAGGTGACTTCCGAATCGATCATCGCCACGCAGGTGTACAAAATGCCCGCAAACCAGCAGGCCACCAGCGCGGCATAGGCCCCGCCTTTGCCCACGGCAAAGTTCCAGCCCATATATTCGCCCACAAGCACGATGCCCACGCCCAAAGCCCACACATGGGCCGGCCCCAGCACGCGCAGCAGGCCGACATTGGTGCCATGCGGCCCCATGCCGTCACGCTCTTTCGAGGTGATGTCAAACTCAGCCATGATGACCCCCTTGCGCTTCGGTCATCGCTTCCAACTCGCCTTCGCGTGACGAGGTGAGAACCTCTTCCGAATAGGTCGAATCGGTTTTCAGCCAGTCGATCACCATATAGGCGGCAAAGGCCGCTGACAGCGCCCAAGCGGCATATTCTGCGTAATTCCAGATGCTCATCGCGCCCTCACTTGTCGAATTTTTCCGCGATGACTTCGCGGTATTCGGTTTCAGAGAATTTCAACATCAGCACGTAATAGGCCACGATGATCACCACCATCACCAGCAAGGCGGTGACAGAAAAGCTGTAGTCGTAGCGGGCGTTGATGATATTGGCCACGGTGGCGGGGTCGGTGAAACCTAGGGCATTGTACTGCGCGATCTCGGTCGCGTTCTGGCCCATGGCTTCCCACGTTTGGCCTGCCCCTTCGGGAACGGTCTTCGCACCTCCGGCCAGACCCATCAGCAGCGGGATGTAAAGCGCGCCGAAGGTCAGCGCCATCAGCACGATGACATCGAACAACTGGCTGAGTTTGCCCTGTTTGGGCGGTACATAATGGGCCATGATTATCTCCGCGCTGCGCGGGCTTCATCAAGAAACTTGATGTCCAGCCCATACATGAAATCGCGGTCTTCGCGGTAATGGCGCAGCATGGCCAAGATGGCGGCCGTGTTGAACACCAAGATCGTAGCCCCCGCAATCAGCAGCAGCACGCGGGCTGTGCCGTTCGGCGCAAGGTTCCAAGTGGCTATGGCCACAAAGATAATGGCGAACCACAGGCCCAGCACGAAAGCCCAAGCGACGCGGATGTCGCCTTTGTGCATGGCCTCGATCCGTTGAGTCAGATCAGACATTTTTCCCTCCCTTTGGCCTTTCGTCGGACGGGCTGGCCTTGGTGCCCGTTTCCTTACCCGACATGTTTTTTTTCTTACAGGAAACTCTGCCAAGGCGCTTGTGTCAAGAAAAGTCTTGTTTGCCCGAAAAATAGCCGCTTTCGGGCTGTGTTTGGCGCGAAGCAACCCGCCTTGCATCTTGGTCAAAAAAGTTTCCTGACAGTTGATATGGCCAAATTTCAGTGCTAGCGTGATCCAAACTTGCAAGGAGACTCACCATGTGTGGCATCGTTGGGCTGTTTTTAAAGGACACAAGCCTTGAGCCGAAGTTGGGCGCAATGCTGGCCGATATGCTGATCACGATGACAGATCGTGGGCCAGATTCGGCGGGCATCGCCATCTATTCCGGGTCCGGCGAAGGCCGCGCCAAGCTGACCGTGCAATCCGCCCATCCCGGGCGCGATTTCGCCAATCTGGACGCCGATCTGAAAGACGCCATCGGCACGCCGGTGCTGATGCTGATCAAAGACACCCACGCCGTGCTGGAAGTGCCCGTCGCCCAGTTGGAAGCCGCACGGTCGGCCCTGACCCACCTGCGCCCCACGGTAAAGGTGATGAGCGCTGGCGAAGGCATCGAGATTTTCAAAGAAGTCGGCCTGCCAAAGGATGTGGCGGCACGGTTTGGAATCTCCAAAATGGGCGGCACGCATGGCATCGGGCACACCCGCATGGCAACCGAGTCGGCCGTGACGACCATGGGCGCGCACCCGTTTTCGACCGGCAATGACCAGTGCTTGGTCCACAACGGCTCGCTGTCCAACCACAACGGCGTGCGGCGCGAGCTAAAGCGCCTTGGCATGACCTTTGAAACCGAGAATGACACCGAAGTGGGTGCTGCCTTTATCAGCCACAAGCTGCAAAGCGGCGACACTTTGGGCCATGCTTTGGAAGCGACCCTGACCGATCTGGATGGGTTTTTTACCTTTGTCGTCGGCACCAAGAACGGCTTTGGCGTGGTGCGCGACCCCATCGCCTGCAAGCCCGCTGTGATGGCCGAAACTGACCAATACGTCGCCTTTGGCAGCGAATACCGCGCCTTGGTGAACCTGCCCGGCATCGAAACCGCCCGCATCTGGGAGCCGGAACCCGCCACTGTTTACTTCTGGGAGCGTTAAGGAATGCAGACGTTTGATCTGTCCAAAGACGGCCTGCGTGCCTTGAATTCGTCGCTGCACGCGCTCAAGGGCCAGACCAATATGACGGCTTGGGAGGTGATCAATCCCAAAGGGGCCCATGCCATCGCGGCAGGCGTTGATGCGCCCGTGGAAATTACCGTGCGCGGATCGACCGGCTATTACTGCGCGGGCATGAACAAGCAGGCGTCGATCTTTATCAAGGGATCGGCTGGCCCCGGTGTGGCTGAAAATATGATGTCGGGCAAAGTCGTCATTGACGGCGATGCCAGCCAATATGCAGGCGCCACAGGGCGCGGCGGGTTGCTGGTGATCAAGGGCAACGCCTCGTCGCGCTGCGGGATTTCGATGAAGGGCATCGAGATCGTCGTACACGGCAACATCGGCCACATGTCGTGCTTTATGGCGCAATCGGGGTCGGTTGTGGTCTTGGGCGACGCGGGCGAGGCTTTGGGCGATTCGCTTTATGAAGCGCGCCTGTTTGTGCGCGGCAAGGTCAAGTCGCTGGGCGCGGATTGCATCGAAAAGGAAATGCGCCCCGAGCATTACGCATTGCTCGAAGACCTGCTGCGCCGTGGCGAAGCCGACCATAAGGCCAAGCCCGAGCAATTCCGCCGCTATGGGTCGGCCCGCAAGCTATACAACTTCAATATCGACAACGCCGCGGCGTACTGAGGCAGATATGAGCGATTTTCCCCACACCCCGCCAAAAATGTCGTGGACCTTTTCCAACGACGTGAACGCAGAAATCCGCCGCGCCGCCGCCACCGGCATCTATGACATCCGCGGCGGTGGCTCCAAGCGCCGCTTGCCGCATTTTGACGACCTGCTGTTCTTGGGCGCGTCGATCTCGCGCTATCCGTTGGAAGGCTACCGCGAAAAATGCGCCACCGATGTGTGGCTGGGCACGCGCTTTGCCAAAAACCCGATCCATCTGGACATTCCGATCACCATCGCGGGCATGTCCTTTGGTGCGCTGTCTGGCCCCGCGAAAGAGGCCTTGGGCCGCGGCGCTTCGGCGGCGGGCACCTCGACCACGACAGGCGATGGCGGGATGACCGAGGAAGAGCGCGGCCATTCCAAATCGCTGGTCTATCAATATCTGCCCTCGCGCTACGGCATGAACCCTGACGATCTGCGCCGCGCCGACGCGATCGAGGTTGTGGTGGGCCAAGGGGCCAAGCCCGGTGGTGGCGGTATGCTGCTGGGTCAGAAAATTTCTGACCGCGTGGCCAATATGCGCAACCTGCCCAAGGGCATCGATCAACGCTCGGCCTGCCGTCACCCTGACTGGACGGGGCCGGACGATCTGGAAATCAAGATTTTGGAGATCCGCGAGATCACCAATTGGGAAAAGCCGATCTACATCAAGATCGGCGGCGCGCGCCCCTATTACGACACCGCTTTGGCGGTGAAGGCCGGCGCTGACGTTGTGGTGCTAGACGGGATGCAGGGCGGCACGGCGGCCACGCAGGACGTGTTTATCGAAAACGTCGGCATGCCGATTTTGGCCTGTATCCCCTTGGCCGTGAAAGCGCTGCAAGACCTTGGCATGCACCGCAAAGTGCAGCTGATCGTCTCGGGCGGGATTCGCACGGGGGCCGATGTGGCCAAGGCCATGGCTTTGGGCGCGGATGCTGTGGCCATCGGCACGGCCGCCCTGATCGCTTTGGGTGATAATGATCCGGCGTTGGAGGCGGAGTATAACAAACTCGGCACCACCGCAGGGGCCTATGACGACTGGCACGAGGGCAAAGACCCCGCTGGTATCACCACGCAAGACCCCGAACTGTCGGCCCGCTTTGACCCGGTTCTGGGCGGCCGCCGCCTGAAAAACTACCTGAAAGTCATGACACTCGAGGCGCAGACGATTGCCCGCGCCTGTGGCAAAAACCACCTGCATAACCTTGAACCCGAAGACCTGTGCGCGCTGACCATCGAAGGCGCGGCCATGGCCGGGGTTCCCCTTGCAGGCACCAACTGGATTCCGGGCCGTAACGGCGGTTTCTAAGAAAAAAAGAGAACAGGGAGACTATAATGTCACACGCTCCGACCAAGGATCTGGCCGCTTGGGCCAAAGAACGCGGTGTTAAGTACTTCATGATCTCCTACACCGATTTGTTCGGTGGTCAGCGTGCCAAACTGGTGCCGACACAGGCGATCAACGACATGGTGGACGACGGCGCAGGCTTTGCAGGTTTTGCCACTTGGCTTGACCTGACCCCCGCCCACCCCGACCTGATGGCGGTGCCTGATCCGTCTTCGGCGATTCAACTGCCGTGGAAAAAGGATGTGGCATGGGTTGCGGCCCGTGCGACGATGGAAGGCAAACTGGTCGACCAAGCGCCCCGCAACGTGCTGGAGCGTCTGGTCGGCGAAGCCGCCAAAGAGGGTCTGCGGATCAAAACCGGGGTCGAGCC
>JBAXLX010000101.1:0-10415 GCA_037134595.1 Pseudomonadota bacterium | reverse complement strand
AGATGAAGCATGAAGACCCCCGGCACGGTTGGGTGCTTTTGAGGGGGGGGGCGGGGGGGGTTCAAGGCCAAAGGCGGCGGAAACCCGCCGCTTGGGGGGGCAAGCCTGCGCGCTTGGGTTGGCGTTTGCGGTTTGGGCCCGCAAAAGCCAGCGGTCACGCAAGGTGTGACGGCAATTATCCGGTTCCATGCAAGTATTCGACCCCGTGTGTCTGACGCTCTCCGCCCTCGCCTTAGCCCTGCTGACCAGCGGAGCTGCGGCGGCAAACGAAGCCAAGACGGCCCCTGACTTGCCCGCGATGCGCTGGGACCACGCCGCCAAAGCCGCCGAATGGACCGCGCAGGCTTTGGCCCAAGTGGCCGAACATGACGCCGAGCTGACTGATATCATCCCCGCGGATATCGAGGTCTACTGCCCCGGCTACGCCGATGCTACGGTCGAGGATCGCCGCGCCTTTTGGGTCGCCATTTTGTCGGCCACGGCCAAATACGAAAGCGGCTTTCGCGCCAAAGCCACCGGCCTGCATGGCCGCTACGTCGGCCTGATGCAGATCAGCCTAACCACCGCCCGCCATTCCGGCTGCGAGGCCACCACAACCGCCAGCCTGAAAGACGGCGCTGCCAACCTGTCTTGCGCCGTCGACATCATCGCCCCGCGCGTGGCCGCCGATGGCATGGTCGCCGGCAAAGGCAACCGCGGCATCGCGCGCGATTGGGGCCCTTGGGCCAAGGCAAAGACCCGCGCCAGCATCGCCAAATGGACCCGCGCACAGGACTATTGCCAACCTTGAAGGGGTCGGCCCTGACCCCTTTCAGACTTGCTCAAATATCCATGCGCTCCGCTTGGGGCTGCGGGAAGTATGGATATTTAGACAAGTATGAAAGCATCACCCGAGCATACGGGCGACCATCTCGGCCAGATTGCGGCTGATGCCTGCGGCGGCTACGCGCGCAAGCTGGGCCTTGATCAGCGCCTGACGGCCCGCGTCATAGCGCGACCAAGTCTCAAACGCGCCAGACATGCGGGCGGCGGTTTGCGGGTTGAGCGGGTCAAGCTTGATCAACCAATCCGCCAAAAGCGCATAGCCCGCCCCCGAGGCGTGGTGAAAGCCCGCATGATTGCCCGACAGCGCGCCAAAGACCGCGCGGAACCGGTTGGGGTTTTTCCAGTCAAACAGCGGATGCTGGGTCAGCTTTTGGGTCACCGCTGCCGCCTGATCGGGGGCGGCGCAGAGGATTTGCAGGCTGAACCATTTGTCCATCACCAGCCGCTCACCCTGCCAGCGGGTTTCAAAGCGGGCAACCTCGTCTTGCCCTGCGCCTGCGTCCAGCAGCAGGGCCAGCGTGCCGACCTCTTCGGTCATGTTGGTGGCGGCCAGATGCGCTGCGCGCAGGGGGGCCAGATCAGGCCGCGCCCAAAGGCCCAAGGCCACCAAGCGCAGGGCGCGTTGGCCGGCTTGTTCGACGGCAGGGCTGAAGGGGCCTGCGATGGGGGCCGCAAGGGCGGGCAGATGCGGGGCCAGCCTGTCGGCCAAGGCGCGGTGTAGGCTCAGCCGCGCCTGACGGATCGCCTCGGGGTCGGGCACGCGGCCTTGGGCGGCCAAGGTTGCGGCCATATCATCATCGCCGGGAAGGCGCAGCGTCAGGGCGCGAAAGGCCGGATCAAGGCTGGTGTCCAGCGCCACCCGCGCCAGACCGTCGATCAAGGGCGCGGGGTCGGCCTGCCCCATCAGCACCTCTTTGGCGAGCGAGCGCCCCGCTTCCCAGCGGTTGAACGGGTCGGTGTCATGGGCCAGCAAAAACGCCCGCTCTTGGGCCGCGACCTGCCGGTTCAGCACCACGGGGGCGGAAAAGCCGCGCAGGATAGAGGCGGTGGGCCGACTGGCAAGGCCTGCAAAGTCAAAGCTTTGCTCGGTTTGGGTCAGCTCCAGCACGGTTGTGGGCAGCACCTCGTCACCGTTGGGGTTGAGCAGGCCAACCGCCACGGGGATCACCTTGGGGTCTTTGTCTGGCTGGCCCGGGGTTGGCGGATTGTCTTGGCGCAATGTCAGCCGGAAGGTGCCGGTATCAGGCAGCCAATCCTCGGTCACGCTTAAGCGCGGGGTGCCCGCTTGGGCGTACCAGCGTTTGAACTGGGTCAGATCGCGGCCTGTCACCTCTTCAAAGACGTCCAACCAATCTTCGATTGTGGCGGCTTGGCCATCGTGGCGGTCAAAATACAAATCCAGTGCGGCCTTGTAACCGTCCTCGCCCACAAGGCGCTTGAGCATCCCGATAACTTCGGCACCCTTTTCATAGACGGTGGCGGTGTAGAAATTATTGATCTCGACGAAGCTTTCGGGCCGCACGGGGTGGGCCAAGGGGCCGGCATCCTCGCGAAACTGCCTTGCGCGCAGGGTCAGCACGTCTTCGATCCGCTTGACAGCGGCAGAGCGCATGTCGCCGCTGAATTGCTGGTCGCGAAAGACCGTCAGCCCCTCTTTCAGGCACAGTTGAAACCAATCGCGGCAGGTGATGCGGTTGCCTGTCCAGTTGTGGAAATACTCATGCGCGATGACCGATTCGATGCGGCCATAATCGTCGTCAGTGGCCGTCTGCGGGCTGGCGAGCACGAGTTTAGAGTTGAAGATGTTCAGCCCCTTATTCTCCATCGCGCCCATGTTGAAATCGTCAACCGCCACGATGTTGAAGATATCCAGATCGTACTCGCGCCCATAGACCTGCTCGTCCCAGCGCATCGAGCGGATCAAACTGTCCATCGCATAGGCACAGCGGTCTTCGTCGCCTTGGCGGACATAGATGTTCAGATCGACCTTGCGGCCCGACATCGTGGTGAAATCGGCGCTGTGGGCCAAAAGATCGCCCGCCACCAGCGCAAACAGATAGGCGGGCTTGGGCCAAGGGTCATGCCATTCGGCCCATCCCGCCCCCTGTGCCACCGGATTGCCGTTTGATAAAAGCACCGGCAGATCGCTTTCGATGCGCACGTCAAAGGGGGCCATCACATCGGGGCGGTCGGGGTAAAAGGTGATATGGCGAAAGCCCTGCGCCTCGCACTGGGTGCAATACATGCCGTTGGACATATAGAGCCCTTCCAGCGCAAAGTTGCCTTCGGGGGCGATCTCGACCTCGGTTTCCAAGGTGAAATCGCCCAAGGGCAGCAGGTGGGCAGCGATGGTCAGGCCGGTGTCATCGGGCACCACATCCAGCGCCACACCGTTCAGGCGGGCAGCGATCAGGCGCAGCCCCTCGCCGTCCAGCCGCAGATCGTGGCCCGCCCCGCGTGCGGGGTTGGGTTGCATCTGCAAGCGCGCCAAGACGCGTGTGGCTTTGGGCGAAAGACGGAAGGTCAAGAAGACAGCCTTCACCAGATGGGTAAAGGGCTGGTAATCGGCCAGATAGACGGTCTTGGGGCTATGCTCGGTCATCGGGTCGATCCTTAAGGGGGAAAGGTGGGGCGAAAGCCGCCCCAGAGGTTATAGGCTTTGCGCAAGGGCCGCCAGTTTGCCCAAGGTTTCAAGCCCGCGCGCGTCGGCCTGATAGCCCATCGCCGCCGTGCGCGCTGCGGCATCGGGCAGGGTCAGGGTTTGGGTCACCAGCGTGCCGCTGCCTTGCGGGGTCAAAGTCACTTCTGCCTGCATCGGCGGGCTTTGGGCGTCATCGTCCAGCACAAAGGCGATGCGGGTGGTATCCATCACGCTGTAGCGGTGGCGGTTGGGATAGGTTTGGCCATGGCCTATCATGTCAAACCGCCACAAACCGCCCGCGCGCAGGTCAATCTCTTTGGTGGTGCAGGTAAAGCCCGCAGGGCCGAACCATGTGGGCAACAGGGCAGGATCGTTCCAGCAGCGCAAGATCGTGGCGGGATGGGCGGCGATCTGGGTAAAGATCGTGATCTGGCGGGCCGCAAGCTCTTGGGCATAGGCTTCAAGCTGGGTGGCCACAAGGCCCCACCCGTCATGAAACCCCATGGCGCGGTGCTGATCTGCCGCCGCTTTCGAGCGGTGCCGCACCACGGCGCGGTAGCGCGTGACGCCGGGCTCCAGATCGGCCAAGGTGATGATCGCCGTCATGAACGGCTCGGCCGCAGGCTTCCAGCCCGCCTGATAGGTGTCGGTAAAGACCAGCTTTTCACCGGGGATCACCTCAAGATAGACCCCCTTGTTTTCCATGATATTGCCCTCGACATCAAAGGTGGTCGAACACGCCCCCCCTGCCCGCAGGTCCAGCTCGCAGGCCACCACTTTGTGCGGCTTGGGCACAAACCAATGCGGCAGATGCTGCGGATCGGTCCAACAGGTCCACAGGGCCGCGCGCGGCGCTTTCAGGTCGCGGACCAGTTCAAGGTCCAATTCAGGGTCCAACTCAACGCTCATGTCCACCTCCGCACTCAGGGTCGCTCTCCTCTACACAACTTCCACTGCCCCCAAAACCCCAAGTCTCCCCCCGCACCCCCCTTTCATACTTGCCCAAATATCCCACGGGGGTGCGGGGGTGTGAAACCTCCGCTTTTACAGCGGGTGCGGGGGTGTGAAACCCCCGCTCTTACAGCGGGTGCGGGGGTGTGAAACCCCCGCTAGTCCACGGCAGGCACAGCTTGCGCCCGCGCAAAGGCGCGCACCACCGCCTCGGCTCCGTGATGTTCGGCCAAGGCCATCAGCCGAAAGCGAATCCGCGCCAGACGGCGGTAATGTTCCAGCCAAGCGGCGTTCAGCACCGCCCCGCCCAAGGCCCCCACCAGCGGCACGGCAGAGGCCGCAAGCCTTGGCCCGATCAGCGGCACCAAGCGCGGCACGGTGCGCGCGATCCAGCCTGACAGGCTCGGCCCCGCCAGCGCCAAGCGGCCCGACAGATAGGCAGGGTCCAGCACCTCGGCCGCGCCCAGCACCTTCCCGCTCGATAGAATATCCAAACTGGCCAAGGCCACCCCGTCACGGTCAGGGTCCAGCCCCGCCGCGCGCGCCTCGTCGCGGATGGCTTGCAAAAAGACGACCAAGGCAAAGGGCAGTTCCGCCAAGGCCCCTGCAAGGCCGACCGACCCGCCCGCAGCCCCCGCCGCGATGATCAGCCAGCGTTGCTGGCGCGGGCTGGTTTGGGGGCCGGCTTTGGCAACACCCAGCCCGATCCGCAGGGCTTGGGCCACCTGAAGCTCGACCTGCACGCGCAGGGCTTGGGGCATCTTTGCCCATTGCGCTTCCAGCCCCGCGCCAAGGCTGCGGCTTTTGGACACCCAAGAGCTCTCGACCCGTGCGCTTTCTTGCGCCAAGGTTGCGGCTTCTAGCTCTAGATCATAGCGGATGGGGGCGGGAAGCTGGCTCATGGGAGCAATATGGGCATCAAAGGCCAGACAGAAAAGCCCCGCGACGGCCTTAAGCGGCGGTCACTTTGGTCACCAGCCCGCCGACATGGTCCCAAGCCCCGGCTTTGAGGGCAAAGCCCAGCACGCGGTCGGGGTTGGTGGGCGGGGGCATCACCACATTGGCGCGTTTTTCAAAGCCAAAGCGGCGGTAATAGGGCAGATCGCCGACCAACAGCACACGCTCCCATCCCAGACGGCGGGCTTCGGTCAGGCTTTCGTTGATCAGCAAGCCGCCCAAGCCTTCGCCCTGATGCGTGGGGTGAACGGCCACGGGGCCCAGCAGCAAGGCATCCTCGCCGCCCACTTCGATCGGCCAATAGCGAATGGCCGCCACCAGCACACCGTCAGCCCGTAGCGTTAAGCACAGGGCGGCCACCGTGGGCACCCCGTCGCGCAAGCGGTAAGACGACAAAGCCGTCCGCCCGGGCGAAAAGCACAGGTCATAAAGGGCCTCTACCTCCCACCAGTCGGCTTCGCTTTCTTCTTCCAACTGGTACAAGGCGCCTCCGCATCGGGCCCAAGGGAATCATCTGCAAACGCGCGTAACATGCGAAGATGACAGGATCAAATCCCAAGCTTTGCCTGCCCCCTTCCCTTCCGCTCCTGCCCCGCCTAAGCTGTGCTACGCCCCCAAACACATCGAGCCGCCCCATGTTTTACCAGCCCAAAGACGGTCACGGCCTGCCCCATTCGCCCTTTAACGCCATCGTCGCCCCCCGCCCCATTGGCTGGATTTCCACCCGTGGCCCGCAGGGCGACAATCTGGCCCCCTATTCGTTCTTTAACGCGGTCGCCTATACCCCGCCGCAGGTGATGTTTGCCGGCACGCTGAAGGATTCCATCCGCAACATCCAAGACACCGGCGTCTTTGCCACCAATGTCGTCTCGCGCCCGATGTGGGAACAGATGAACCAAACCTCAGAGCATCTGGCGCGGGGAGTGGATGAATTCGCCCATGCCGGCGTGCAAAAGGCCGAGTGCGCCTTGATCAACTGCCCCCGTGTGGCGAAAGCGCCCGCCACGCTGGAATGCCGCTTGCAACAGGTGGTGACGCTGGAGGGTGGTGCGGATTTTATGGTGATCGGGACCGTGATCGGCGTGCATATTGGCGATGACTATCTAACAGCGGGAAAGTTCGACATCGTCAAAGCCCAAGTCATGTCGCGCTTGGGCTATAAAGACTATGCGCAGATCAGCGAAACCCTGTCGCTCAGCCGCCCCGATTAAGCGCCCAAAATCACCGATTTCGCCGCCAAATCCCCGCCACGCCACAGATAAAGCGCTGCCAAAGGCTCCGCCCCCACGCGCATGGCATGGGGCACCCAAGGCGCGTGATGGATGGGCTGACCGACCGGCATGGGCGCAAAGGGGCCATCGCCCTGCTGCCAGTCGGCTTGGCCAAAGATCGGCAAATACACCTCCTCTGCCGCATGGGCATGGGCGGGATAGGTGATCTGCGGCCCCAGCAGCAAAACCCCGCAAGCGATCTGCGTGCTGGGGATCGGCCCGCGCAGGCCGATAAACTCAGCCCACCCATAGCCTTGCAGAAAGTCGCCCCCAAAATCCGCAGCACCATAGGTTTGCTGCCAGCGCAACTGTGATGCGGCGGCACGCAATTCCCCTATCACCCCCGCAAACCCCATCGCCTCTAACCAGCGGCACACAGGTAACGTTGCAGGCTCCACCGCCCGAACCGCCCCGGTGCTTGGCCAATCGCGCAAAAACGGTTCCGCCACCGCCACCCCGTCAAAAGCCGCACGCACGCAAGCCAAAAGCCCTGCCGTCATCGCTTGCCCTTTCGTCTGGGGATGGTCATGATGAAGCGGTATTCGAGCACAAGGCGTTTGTCATGGCGAAACTTTGACGCAAACAAAGTGTCGCGCCCTCTGCCCTACGCCATCCCTCACCCAAAACAGGAGCATTCCATGACCCCCAAACTCGGCGTGATCGGTGGATCGGGCCTTTATCAGATGGATGCCTTGCAAGGGGCCGCTTGGGTCAGTGTTGACACGCCGTGGGGGGCCCCATCGGATCAGATTTTGACGGGCAGGTTGAACGGGCGAGAGATGGCCTTTTTGCCCCGTCACGGGCGCGGGCATGTGCACAGCCCCAGTTCAGTGCCCTACCGCGCCAATATCGACGCGCTCAAACGTCTTGGGTGCAGCGATGTGCTGGCGGTGTCTGCGGTGGGCAGTCTGCGGATTGATTATCGCCCGGACGATTTTGTGCTGGTCGATCAGTTCATCGACCGCACCTTTGCGCGCGACAAAAGCTTTTTCGGCCCGGGCTGTGTGGCCCATGTCGCGCTGGCCGAGCCCACTTGTGCGCGGTTGGGCGCGGCGGTGACGCGGGCTGCGGCGGGTGTGACCCTGCATCAAGGGGCGACCTATCTGGCGATGGAAGGGCCGCAGTTTTCCACCCGCGCCGAAAGCCGCCTTTACCGGCAATGGGGGGCCGATGTGATCGGCATGACGGGCATGCCCGAAGCCAAATTGGCGCGCGAGGCCGAGATGTGCTATGCCTCGCTCGCCATGGTGACAGATTACGACAGCTGGCACGCGGGCCATAGCTCGGTAGATGTGGCGCAGGTGGTGGCGACCTTGTCCGCCAATGCCGATAAAGCGCGGGAATTGGTGGCAAGGGTGGCACTGGATCAGCGCGGCCCCTGCCCTTGCGGGTGCGACCGCGCGCTGACCCATGCCATCATGACAGCGCCCGCCCTGCGCGACCCTGCCCTTGTGGCCCGTCTGGATGCTGTGGCGGGGCGGGTTGTGTAGCTTGTAGCACCGCTTTGGGTCATGCTAGCCATGGCGGGCACAGTTCAGGGGCCGTGATGAAAAAGAGTGTCAAAGACTATATCCGTACCATCGTGGATTTCCCCCATGAGGGGATTTTGTTTCGCGATGTCACCACGCTGTTTGCCGACCCGCGTGGGTTTCGCATGTGTGTGGACCAGCTTTTGGCCCCCTATGCCGGAATGCGGATTGACAAGGTGGCGGGGCTAGAGGCGCGCGGGTTTATTCTGGGCGGCGCTGTGGCGCACCAGCTTTCGACCGGCTTTGTGCCAATCCGCAAAAAGGGCAAGCTGCCCGGCCAAACGATCTCGCAGGCCTATAAGCTGGAATATGGCGAGGCCGTGGTCGAGGTGCACGACGACGCGATGGCTGCGGGCGAAAAGGTCTTGCTGGTCGATGACCTTCTGGCCACAGGTGGCACGGCCGAGGCCGGAATTCGGTTGATCGAGCGGTTGGGGGCCCAAGTGATCGGCTGCGCCTTTGTGGTCGACCTGCCCGATCTGGGCGGGCGCAAGAAGCTCGAGGCCATGGGGATGGAGGTGCATGCCCTGTGCGCCTTTGAAGGGCTGTAGGGCGCGCAGAATTCTGTGCGTCGTTAACGCTTTTCTAACCCGAATCAGCCTATCCCTTCGCTGTCCGGTCTACCCAACTGGATGGGCGCTGCTTGCAAAAGTGACCCACTACCCCACCCCAGCGCCCTGTCGGAACTCCGGCAGGGCGTACTTATGTCAAACGCCGCGCGGCCCCCCAAGCCGGGAGGGCCGCCTGCCCTCCCGGACCCACCCGGGAGTATTTGCGCCTCGGTGAAGGGGTTAGCGCAAGACAGCGCCGGGGTTCATGATGCCCAAAGGATCGAGTGCGCCTTTGATCGCCCGCATCGCGGCCAGTTTCGCCGGATCGCCGTAGCGCTCCAAGTCGGCCACTTTCAGGCGGCCGATGCCATGTTCGGCGCTGAAAGACCCTCCTCGCGCCATGACCATTGTGTGGACCATATCCTGAACGGCCTCGGCCTTGTCTTGATAGGCGGCGGCCTTTTCTCCCTTCGGCGGGAAGACATTGTAATGCAAATTGCCGTCGCCCAAATGGCCAAAGCAGTTGATCCGCCAAGCACCAAGCCCCGCCAAAGCCTGATCCGCATCGCGGATAAACCCCGCCACCTCGCCCAAGGGCAGCGAAATATCGTGCGACGACACCGCCCCCACCGCGCGGTTGGCCAGCGGGATCGTCTCGCGCAGGGCCCAAAACTGGGCACGCTGGGGGCCTGATTGGGCGATCAGGCCATCTTGCACGAGACCCTCGGCAAGGGCGGCGTCAAACAGGTCGCTCAGCACGGCCTCCGGCGATCCTATGGCAAGGCCAAGGTCGATCAGCACCATCCAGTCAGGACTATCAGCAAAGGGTTGGCGGATTTGCGGCGTGGTTTCGGCCAAAAACCGCAGCCCCATGCCCGAGATCAGCTCAAAGGCCGATATCTCGCCGCTGCGCGCCTGCGCCATGGCCAGCAACCGCAAGGCCGCCGCCGGATCGGGCACCACCATCAGCGCCGCCCCCTCGGCGGCGGGCTTGGGAAACAGGCGCAGGCTGGCCGCCGTGATCACCCCCAGCGTGCCTTCCGACCCGATCATCAGGTGGCGCAGATCATAGCCCGTGTTATCCTTGCGCAGCCGGTGCAACCCGTGCCAGATCGCCCCATCGGGCAAAACCACCTCTAGCCCCAAGCACAGATCGCGCGCATTGCCGTAGCGCAGCACATTCACCCCGCCGGCATTGGTCGCCAAGTTGCCACCAATCCGGCACGATCCCTGACTGGCCAGTGTGAGCGGAAAAATCCGCCCCACGGCCTCTGCCGCCTTATGAACATCGGCCAAGATCACGCCCGCTTCGGCGACCAGCACATTCTCGCTCGCGTAGGTGGCGCGGATGCGGTTCATCCGTTCCAGCGACAAAAGCAGCGGCACGGGGCCCGCGCTCATCACCTGCGCCCCCACAAGGCCCGTCCCGCCACCCCACGGCACCAGCCCAATCCGTGCAGCCGCGCAGGCGCGCACGATTACCGCCACCTCCTCGGCAGTACCCGGACAGGCCACCGCCGCCCCCTGCCCCCGCCACTTACCGCGCGGCTCCTCCAGATAGCGGGGTGCAACAGGCTGCAGCCTGCCCTCAGGCAATTGCGCCTCAAGCTCAGCCAAAAACAATGGGTCAGCCGCGTTCAACATCACACACCCCCTAAATCCCCAAAGCCCCCCTACCCCTTTCACATGA